>CAIKTE010000347.1 GCA_903830285.1 uncultured Chitinophagaceae bacterium
CAGAATGTGGATGATGCTTTACACATGATCGAAAAAACAAAGAACTTATCTCCCGAAGCAAGGTTTAAATGGAATATCGAATCAATGTGGGTGGTGGATCATTATCTGCAACAAGCTTCTGCAAAACAAAAAGAAGATTTTATGAAAGCAGTAAAAGAAGGAAACATTTGTTTGTCTGCTTTATATGCTAATATTCTTACCGGCATCAGTGAGCCCGAAGAAACATTTCATTATACAGATTATGCACAGCAACTCTCAAAAAAATATGGGTTAACCATCAACAGTGCGATGATCTCTGATATACCGGGATTTGCCTGGTCAACTGTTACGGCTTTATCTAAAGGGGATGTAAAATATTTTTCTATTGGTTCTAATTTCTTTGGATTGCAACATCCATACTTAGGAGATAGAGCCGGACATTTTTTAAAGACATGGGGCGATAAGCCTGTTTGGTGGGCTTCTCCATCAGGCGAAGAAAAAATATTATTCTGGACAGCTGCTAAGGGTTATTCTTCCTGGCATGGAACACCTGTTGGGGGTATATTTGACAGAGGACCTAAAAAAATTGCTGACTACCTTAATGAGCTTACAAACAGCAAGTATCCTTATGAAATAGTTCAATGGCGTTACAATGTAGTTTCTGATAATGGACCGATAGACTCAACCATTTCTGATTTTGTGGAACAATGGAATAAAAAATATGCATCTCCGAAAATAGTGTTAAACACTACTGAAAAATTATTTGAAACATTTGAAAAAAGATACGGTGATCAGATACCAACTGTAAAAGGAGATATCACACCTTATTGGGAAGATGGTGCTCTTTCAACTGCTGCTGAAGAAGGTAAGAACAGAATAAACAGTTTGAGGCTGCAACAGTTGGGAACATTGTATTCTATGATCAATCCTACATTATATGATCAGCAAAAATTTTCAGACGCATGGGCCAATATCATACTTTTTCACGAACATACATGGGGCGCATATAACAGTATTTCTGAGCCGGATAAGCCTTTTGTAACAGAACAATGGCGTATCAAAAAACAATATATGCTGGATGCAGACAAGCAAGTAAATCAAATAGAAAAAGATGTCATAAAATCAGTAAGCGATCCTGCCTCAAAAAAAATAGCTGTATTCAATTCAGCTTCATTTAAAAGAACAGGCCCAGTCACCATCACGTCAAATATAAAGGGCAAATCAGTAAAAGATGCAACAGGAAAGATTGTTCCGTTTCAAACGCTAAGTAATGGAAATACTGTTTTTATTGCATCTGATGTTCCTTCATTGGGAAATGCTTTATATGAATTGAATGATGCAATTGCAAGCTTTGTTAATCCTTTTGTGATTACAGACAGTTCTTTTTCGAATGGAAAAATTACAATGGTCTGGGATAAACAAAATGGCAGTATCATCAAACTGGAAGATGAACAGCATTTTAATTTCGTAGGCACTTATAATAAACAGGGGTTGAACAGTTATTGGTATATGCCCGGATTAATTGATCCTGTAAATGCTGTTACAAACAATAATGTAAAAATAAAAATTGTTGAAAGTGGTCCGGTTCTTACAACCATTTCTTTCATTTCAGAAGCACCGGGAGCTAATAGTTTGATAAGAAATATTTCTTTGTATGCAGGTAGTGATGCTCTTACAATTGATAATATCATTGATAAAAAGGCCGTCCGAGAAAAAGAGTCTGTACATTTTGGTTTTCCCTTTAATAATTCTTTCAATAAAACTGTATTGGATGCCGGTTACGGCAATATGAAATACTTGACAGATCAACTTCCCGGCTCCAATTTTGATTATTTGTATGCACGCAGATGGATCGATGTATCCAACGATAAAAAAGGTATTCAGCTGCTGTTACTTGAATCGCCATTGATAGAACCTGATAGTATCATTGATGAAAGAAAGACGATCAATCAAAGCCATAAAGCATGGAAGAAAGCCGGTAGGCCCACTTCTACATGGTTTAGTTATGCCATGAATAATTACTGGCATACCAATTATAAGGCTGATCAGGAAGGGGTTGCCCATTTTAAATACTCTTTGAGACCGCATGATCAGCAAGCAGGCATTGATCTGGAAAAAGCGGCTTCTTCTTTTACTCAGCCGTTAGTGGCAATACCGGTAAAAGAGAATTTTGTTTTGAATGATAAATTATTTGAATTGAGTAATCCGAATATTATTGTTACAAGCATTACTGTACAGGAAGATGCTGCGATAATGATACGATTGTTTAATCCTGAACCAAGTATGCAACAAACTGGTTTTATATGGAGAGATCTTAAGCCAACACAAATGTTCAATAACAGTTCTAAAAAAACACTATCAGTCAATGACATATTCTCAGTCACAGGAAATGGGATTATGGAAATTCTCATCAAATAGATTTAATTCTCATCAGTTGGATAAGATACTATAACAATAAGACAAGATTAAGGGAGTCTCGATTACAAATGCTTCTTATGTTTGGTAACTATATAATCATTTTAATGAAACGGCTGTACACTATATTTTGTTTCTGTTGTTTAAGTTATTCAGGTTATGCTCAGGTTGTTAGCTATGATGCCGGAGAACTGCAAATATCGATTGATGAAAAAGGCGATCTGATCTATTTAATGGATA
>CAIKTE010000348.1 GCA_903830285.1 uncultured Chitinophagaceae bacterium
AAAAACCTGATCGAAGGCAACACCTATTTGGTTTTCGGGAAAACAGGATTTTTTAATGGGAAACCACAAATTGTGCACCCTGAAATTGAATCCTATGTTTCTGCAAAAGCCGATGGTAGTAGTTTTTTGGAGCCCGTTTATCCAAGTACCGAAAAATTAAAAGCGAGGGGATTAAATGGTAGACAAATTGGAAAACTAACTTATGCCCTTATTTCTATCATGCACCCTGATGAGCTGATTGAAAATATCCCGCTTCCTATTTGTAAGGCTTTGCATTTGATGGACAGATATGAAGCAAATTGTCAGATCCACTTTCCAAAGTCGGCACTTGGTTATCAAAAAGCAATAAACCGGTTAAAGTTTGAAGAATTTTTTATTGCCCAAGTGCGATTGAATTTAACCAGACTCGAAAGACATCGAGTGAGTAAATCAGTTATTTTTGAAAAAGTAGGAGATATCTTCAATACTTTTTATGCAAAGTATTTACCCTTTGAATTAACTGGTGCACAGAAAAGGGTTTTAAAAGAAATCAGAAACGATACAGGTCGTGGACGCCAGATGAATCGTTTATTACAGGGCGATGTAGGAAGTGGAAAAACCATTGTGGCATTACTTAGTATGTTACTGGCAGCTGATAATGGTTTTCAAAGTTGTATGATGGCTCCCACAGAAATTTTAGCGCAACAACATTATACAGGTTTGAGTGAGTTGCTGAAAGAAATGCCTATTGAAATTGCATTATTAACAGGAAGCACTAAGACCAGAGAAAGAAAAAGAATTTTGCAAGGATTATTGGACGATACCATTCACTTTGTGGTGGGTACACATGCGGTGATTGAGGACACCGTACAATTTAAAAATTTAGGATTGGTAATTGTAGATGAGCAACATCGTTTTGGTGTAGCACAAAGAGCTAAATTATGGTCTAAAGCTGTGTTGCCTCCTCATGTGTTAGTAATGACAGCAACCCCAATACCGCGTACATTAGCCATGACAGCTTATGGGGATTTAGATTATAGTGTCATGGATGAATTACCACCGGGAAGAATTCCCATTACAACAGTTCATCGCTTTGAAACTGCAAGGGCTTCAGTGATGGATTTCGTAAAGACAGAAGTTCTGAAGGGTAGGCAAATTTATTTTATATATCCTTTGATAGAAGAGAGTGAGAAACTGAGTTACGAGGATCTGATGCAGGGATATGAACAAGTAAAGTCGTTTTTTCCAGAGCCGAAATATCGCATAAGTATGGTGCATGGCAGGCAGCCTGCTGAGCAGAAAGAGACGAATATGAAACGCTTTGTAAGTGGTGATACGCAAATAATGGTCAGTACCACTGTTATTGAAGTTGGCGTAAATGTTCCAAATGCCTCAGTGATGGTGATTGAAAGTGCTGAAAAGTTTGGATTATCTCAGCTTCACCAACTTCGGGGGAGGGTAGGAAGGGGTACTGAAAAAAGTTTTTGCATATTATTAACTAGTGTGCGAGCAAGCAATGAAGCCCGAGAACGTATCAAGATAATGTGTGCCACCAATGATGGTTTTAAAATAGCAGAGAAAGACTTGGAATTACGCGGTCCCGGCGATATTGAAGGAACCCGGCAAAGTGGTGCTCTGAATTTTAAATTGGCAAGTATTGTTAATGATAAAGCCTTATTGGAAAAAGCAAAAGAAATGGCTGAAAAGCTGGTGGAAGAGGATGCTGACCTAATAATGGCAAAGA
>CAIKTE010000349.1 GCA_903830285.1 uncultured Chitinophagaceae bacterium
CCAAGGCTTTTTATTAATACTTAAAATTTTATTTTAAGACTTAGGATTTTTTACAGCTACGCTTGTTGCAGATGGCGGATTTAATGATGTTTCATCATCCGGAACATCCCAATAATCAAGAAAATGATAATTGATAGTTGCATTAACATTAACAACACCTGTAGTTGATACAACAACACAACCTGTTCTTCCACCACCAGCAGAGATATCATCAATTACACCCCATCTTCTTGCATCATAAAATGCAGTGTTTCTAAATATCAATCCAACTCTTCTTTCCTTTCTTAATTCTTCATAAGCTAAAACAGGGTCAGTAATAACACCAGAAGTTGCTGCCAAACCTGCACCTTGGTAAGTTCTAACCGCATCAACACTTGTAAGACCTGTTGCAATATTGCCTAACTTAATATTTGCTTCAGCTTTCATTAATTCATTTTCTTCATAAGAGCCGGCGAGATATAACTCATACCCGCCAACTATTTTACTTGCAACACCGGCTATTGCACCACCTGACGGAACATCAAGTAATGTATATCTTGTACTAAAGGTTAAGCCACCTTTTTGATTAAGGTATAAAGTAGCAGTACTGAAATTGGTAGTAAGCCTTTTATCTCCTGCTTTATAATCCTGAATTAATCTTTCAGTTATTTTATAAGTAGTACCGGTTGGGTTACCAATAGTTAATGCGGCGTCAGAACCACTAGTAGCACTTAAAAAGCTACCTGTTGCAGCTGAGCGACCTGTAAATACAAGATCAGAACTTGTGATTCCGGCATTTACTAATGTTAAGATGCTATTCCAATCAGCAGTTGTCATTGCAGATAGTCTTTTATTAACTAAAAGATTACGAGCTTTTAAAGTGTTGATGTTATGTAGCCACATTGTTGGTGTTAGAACTCCACCCTTACCCACCTGACACTGTGCAGGAATAAGGAATTTCATAACGGTATTGTAATCAGCAATAGTAGTTACTAAAGCTAAAGCAGCAGATGCTTTATCAAAATTTGCATTTGCTTCGGTAATCATATCAGCACTTGATACATAATTATTATTATCAGTTACATAATCATTCTTGATCAACCCGGCATAATATAATGAACCAATACGTGAATATGCCCAGCCTTTCCAGAAATAAGCCCAAGCTTTAACTGCATTTCTTTTTGAAGTAGCATCACCAGAAAAAGTTGTATTATCTGCAATAGCAAGAACACCATTACATGCATTATTCAAGAAATACATCCAGGTCCATTCGTAATAATACATATTTGTACCCGCTTTTGTTCTTGAATTGTTTAATCTACCAACTGATAATGCAGGAGCTGAGTTTGTATATTTAACTCCGTTGTCATCAATATAATAATCAGGTACACTAATTTGGTTAGTGATATTATTAGCAGCTTCTGTGCTAATAACATCTGCCATTTCATCTAAATAAGCAGGCGCTAAAAACCAATAACTACTTCCTAAAAAAGAGCCGGTATATCTTGAATCTGTGATACCATTAAACCCGTTTTGATATACAGCTCCTAATCCTAATGAAAGAATACCAGCCTCTGATGTAGCACTTGCAGGCGTGGGGTTATTAGGATTTTGAACATTAAGTTCGCTTTTACTACAGCTAACGCTCGTAAAAACGAGTGCGGCTGTTATGATATATAATATTTTATTTTTCATATTTAAAAATGTTTTTTTGTTTAAAATCCTATATTCAATCCAACTTGATAAGTTCTGTTATTTGGTGTTGTTGCATAATCTACACCTCTATCAAAACCGGAGTTTGTGTTACCAGAACTTGTTTCAGGATCCATC
>CAIKTE010000350.1 GCA_903830285.1 uncultured Chitinophagaceae bacterium
AATAAAAATTGTCTACTTACTCATAGTATTAGTATCTATCTCAGGAATTTTACATGCACAAACAGATCCCGGCAGTGATCCTGATAGTGCACCCATTGATGGCGGCTTATCATTACTAATTGCGGGTGGAGTGGGATATGGGGTAAAGAAGATAAGAGAGAAGAGGAAACAGGAAAGTGATAAGTTGTAAGTAATAAGTTCTAAGTAAAACCTCCCTTGTTTAAAAGCATCGGAGGTTTTTTTATTGTCATCCAGATATAATCGGGATCGGAATGATATGAAAATCAACAAATTTATTATGTGCTGAACAGCACACAACAACAGAAGTTTATATATCCTGATATCACAGCATTGTTAATATTATATTTTGCGAAAACGTTTTTTTTATCCGTTATAAGTATATATGTTTATTGTCTAGCTAAAAATGATTGTATAATTTTTAGAATTATGGTTACTGAAAGTATTCTACCTTCTCTGCGCTTCATAATCTCATATTAAGCAAAGTCCGGAAAAAATATCTTCTCTTATTTTTTACAAGTTATCGGTACAGACATTTTATGTTTTGTTGAGGTATTCATTTACTTTATCAAAAGTTAAGTTGAATAGTATGATTCGATCAGTACACTATTGTGATTATTAAATATTAAGCTAATAAAAATGAAAAGAAGTTTACTTGCTCTCCTCCTGTTAGCCTTTGTTACAACAAATGCACAAGTAGGTATAGGAACAAATAGTCCGAATGCATCTGCGAAATTAGATATCACTGCAACCAATAAAGGTTTATTGCCGCCCCGTGTGGCTTTAACCGGCACTGCTGATGTTTCAACAATTGCCAGTCCTGCAACAGCATTACTGGTATATAATACAGCAACTGCAGGAACTACCCCTAATAATGTAATTCCTGGGTATTATTATCTTAATGGAACAAGCTGGGTAATATTACTCAATGGAGGTAGTTCATTATCAGCTTCAAATGTTACAGGAAAATTACCTGTGGCCAATGGTGGCACGGGTGCAGCAACACTTACAGGAATGGTTACGGGTAATGGAACAAGTGCAATGACGGCATTGGTAGGTGCTAATCCAGGAGAAACTATTAATTGGAATGGTTCGACAGGGGTGTGGCAGATCACAGGAACTTCGTCTTTAGCATTAGGGAATGGTGCCGGGCAAACATCTCAGAGCACGGAAACAGTTGCAGTAGGAATAAATGCCGGTCAATCTAATCAGAGTAATGATGCAGTTGCAATTGGAGCTGGCGCAGGTCAATATTTACAAGGAGGTTTTTCAATTGCAATTGGTAATAATGCCGGTCAGTCCAGTCAAGCAGTTAATTCAATAGCAATGGGTGTTTCTGCCGGTCAGAACAATCAAGATGTTAATTCAGTAGCAATTGGTAATAATGCCGGTAATAACAATCAAGGAAATAGCTCAGTAGCAATTGGTAATAATGCCGGCAATAACTCTCAAGGAAGCAATTCAATAGCGATTGGTAATAATGCAGGAGCGACAAATCAAGCAGCAAATAGTATTATTTTAAATGCCAATGGATCAGCTTTAGATGCTGGCAATTCCGGCTTTTTTGTAAACCCTATAAGGTCAGCATCCGGTTCTAATATTTTAACTTACAATAATACCACCAGTGAAATTACGTATGACGGTGGAAAAACATTTGTAATTAACCATCCCACAAAACCGGATAGATATCTGGTACATGCCTGTTTGGAAGGACCTGAAGCAGGGGTTTATTATAGAGGTGAGGCTAAGGTGGAGAATAATCAATCTGTAACCGTGAAACTTCCCGATTATGTAAGTGCTTTAGCCAGCAATTTTTCTATACAGATAACGCCGATCTATTCTGATGATACAGATGAAAACATCGTTTACAGCACATCAAGAGTAAAAGATAATGCTTTTACGGTGCATGGTAAGAATGGAAGTTTCTATTGGCTTGTTTATGCGCA
>CAIKTE010000351.1 GCA_903830285.1 uncultured Chitinophagaceae bacterium
AAAGTAAAATAATTGCTGATGGAATTAAGAGGAGGGAACTGCAAAATTTATCGATCGCTGTTCCATTTATTATTCGTTTGTTGCTTTTTCTGTATAACTAACAGCTTTGCCCAGGTAACACCATTTAAGAAATCGGTTTTGGATTCACTGGTACCGAATCATTTTAATGTAAGTATTGCATTTGCATTGAATGCAAGCCAGGATGGGTCCAGTTCACTCACTTCAGGTACTGATATCGGGATCATGTACTCTACCAAAAGGTCGAGTTATCAGATCGCACAAAGCAGTTATTATAATCGCTTGGATAGTTATTCGGGTTCTAACCGTTTTGCTGCTTTGTTTACGGGATCTCTTTTTAGTCTGGATACTGTTAGAACAAGATTGGTTCAAAAAGCATGGTATCCTGAGCCTTTCATTTTCTATTCCTATGATGCCAACAGGGGGCTCAATCATAGAATTCAGTTTGGAGTTAATGCCGTTCATGCATTTAAGCCTACTCAGATCATCAGGATAAAAATGGGAGCAGGTTTATTATACGAAAAGGAAAACTGGCAAATGATCAAGGTGGAACAATTGCCTTATATAGATACTTTTCCTTTGGCAACAAGGAAATATGTTTTTGATACATTGGGTGTTACTAAAGATGGCAGATTGATCAGGGATAATGTTCGTGCAAACATCTATGCAAATTTTATCTGCACTTTCGCAAAAAATATCAATTTGAATGCTTTTGTTGATGTGCAGATGCCCTTCGTCCCGCCCTACTATGATATACCGCAGAAAAGTATTTTCCCGGTGGTTACAAAATTGTATCCACGCATCACGATCAATGCACAGTTGAGTTTTACTATCTGGAAAAAACTGGCTTTCATTACCGGCTTTGGTTTGCAAAGCGATAAGGGGCAGATACCGTTATATGTTCCCGACTTTGTGTACAACCTGAATGAAGGACTCCAGATCAGTTTTTAAAGGAACATAAAAAAGCAGCGCCATTAATTTTGCGCTGCTTTTTTATGCATGCATTCTATTCGTTGAATGATTATTTACCCAGGTTGAAAGTCAATCCACCACCTAACCCAAATTGAAAGAAAGTAGAGTAGGTACTTACACCTGCACCACTACCACCTGTTCCAAAATAAAAACCTCCACCCACTGATTGTGCTGCGGAGAATACTTGTCCCTGTAATTTAATCGCCACTTTTTTAGAAGCCCAAATATTCACACCTGTCCTAAATCCATATCCGAATTTTGTGTACGAACTACTTCCGCCGGAATCGGGATTTTTCAGATCAAATATGCTTAAACCCAAACATGCGCCGGCATAAGGTTCAATTTTAGGATTCCCGCTGGGAAAATAACGGTTAAAGCCCAACATGATCTGATTGAGCCCCATATCAAAAGTTTTATTTTGTACAGTTAGAGAGCCGTTGTAATAGGTCATCGGTGCTTTTGTATCCATCCTGTTATACATTAATTCAACACCATAATATTTATGAGCCATGAATTCAAAACCGCCGCCCCATATAAAGCCGCCGTTCACCTGTCCATTGAAATTATTTCTGCTGTCATAATAAGAACTTACCCTGTCACTAAATCCACCGATGGCATACGTATTTAAGCGAATATGCTGTGCCTGAGTAATAGTTGTGATCGCAATTGTTGCGATCAATAATAAAAAACATTTTTTCATGAAGGTTAATTTGAGTTTGTGCCAAATGTACAAATATTTTAAAAA
>CAIKTE010000352.1 GCA_903830285.1 uncultured Chitinophagaceae bacterium
AATTTTTGTTTGGCACTGTTCTGATTACCTCCTTCCAGCAATTCTATATGTCCAGATCCTACCCAAATAAGAGGATCATTCACACCATCATTTAAAGCTTTTTGATATACTGCTTTCGCTGTTGCCAGTTCAGCTGGACTTGGATCTCCAATTCCTGACAGTAAAGCCTGACCATACCAATATATTGTTTGAGGATCTTTCGAATTAGCGTCATACAGCTTCTTCATGATCTCACTGGCCGTCTTATTCTTCTTATAGTTCATGTCCTTGATAGCCTCTGCCATAGACTGGGCATTCAAAAGATTGACAGCTACCATTGCTGCAACAAAAAAAGTAATGATCTTCTTCATCATGTTTCATTTAAGTTATAAAGGTTACTCTTGCTCTTTTATTTTACTGTTACGCTTTAAAAAACTCATTTTAGCAGGTGCCAAACCCGAGCGCCTGAAAATCAATTGACCTCTTTCCAGACTCATAAAATTTACAAAACCCGTTCCCAAACCCACCGCATTTTCTTTTACAATATA
Source organism: uncultured Chitinophagaceae bacterium (assembly GCA_903830285.1). Lineage (GTDB taxonomy): Bacteria > Bacteroidota > Bacteroidia > Chitinophagales > Chitinophagaceae > CAIQDX01. The sequence continues at coordinate 528 of CAIKTE010000352.1, forward strand.
GTACAAAGGTCTTGCTAAAGAATATTGACCAAATGTGATGGTTGACTGTGATGGTTTGGCAAACATATCTTTTTCAAGGCACTTTACACATTCTACCAATGCCAACCGCAATTTACTTAAATCTTCTTTTTGTTTGGGCTCATCAATATTGCCCACCCAGCTCAATCCAACAAAACCGACCGCATTCTCATTCTTTTTGATCGCTTCTATCACCGCGTCACTCCCGTTCACGGCAACAACATTTTTCCCGAACGACGCTCCTCTTAATACACTATCCTGCAAATATCTTACCGAACTCGTGGCATTTTTACCATCCATGATCGCTACGGTGTTCTTCTTACCGCTCAGTATATCTTTCAGGTCAGCCATCGTAAACACACTGTCTTTCGAATGAATATTCACGATCACAGCAACCGCATCATATGCTACCAGAGCCACCTGCGCCTGAAAAGATAATTTATTTTCAAAGTATGCTGTTTCGTCTTTCGACAAACCCCTCGCCACTACGATCATTCTGGTACTGTCTTTCATCAGATCCTTAAAACACTCCACTTCAGGTTTATAAGAGGCGATGATATTTGTTTCAGGATAAGAAGAGTGATACACTTTGATCTCCTGCTCCATAACCGGCCTGAAACTTTCATCCACACTAATATAGATCGTTCCCTTTTTGGGCGTGTCTGTTTGAATGGCTGTTTTATCAGATTCGTTTTTACAGGATACTGATAAAAATATGTACAGCGTTAAAAAATAAAATATTCTCTTCATTTAATATTCCTTCTTTATTCCGCGATACAATCTAAAACCTCCATACAATAAACAAATGGCACCAAAAAAATAGCTAAAGCTCTTCCCCCATGCATCGTTTAAAGCATTCACCTGACTTATTTTCCATTTATCTCCAAAGAACAATACTGTTGCCATGGCAAGATATAATATTGCCATCGTAAAATCTCTGACAGAACGCATTAAACTAAAACTTTTTCTCTGCTTATCTCGGTAATCGTTTTCCATTGATCAAAAAAATTGAATCGGGGTGAGCAATTTAGATAATTATCTTATTCACTTGCTACAAATGTCACTGGTAATTTACAGAATACCGGAACTTTTCTTCCGTTTTGCATTCCGGGTTTCCATGCCGGCATCTTTTTTATGACCCTGAGAACTTCGGCATCCAGGTCAGCTCTTGCATGCTGAATGATTTTAAGATCACTGATATTTCCTTCTCTGTCCACCACGAATTCCGCTACCACCACCAGCTTTTGCGCCTCTTCCATATCATTGGGCTGCTTCAAATTTCTTTGCATGAATTTTAAAAATGCTTCCATCCCGCCGGGAAATTCAGGCATGAATTCAGCATGATATACTGTCTCCATTTCTTCTGCAGCTTCTGTTGTTGCAACATTTAAATTATTTCCGTTTGATGCCGGTTTTACGATCTCGTTGGGATCAACATTATCTCCCATAACATCTTTATCACTGATTATATTTTTAGCAAGATCAGTTATTGTTGGTAAACTGTCTTTTACTTTACTGTCCTCTACCACAACAATACTTTGAAACTTTTTTTCAGCTAATTGTTTTGGCTGCTTGATCTTTTCTTTTGGTTTTTCAATAGGTTCATCCTGTTTTAATTTCATCTCCACCAATTTCAAAGAATCAAAATTTTCGATCATAAATCCCCCTTTCCTATGTGGCACTTTCCAGCTTTGCAAAAAAGCAAATACCAGTACCAATAAAAAAGTAACGAGCAGCGATTGTTTTAATCGCCTGTTGTAGTGCCTGCGTAATTCGTAAGCACCATAAGCTTTGTTCTTGTTTTCAAAAACAATGTCTAACACATCGCTCTGTAAGATGAGTTCGGGTTTCATACATTTATTTTTTAATGATGAGAAAATTAAAACAGAGCGCTGTGTTTATATTGAGATGCAGGGTTAGAAAAATTCCATATTATAAAATGTTACTTAATATTAAACAATTTCAAACCTTAGTCCGGCCGCTAATTTGAACCATTTACAAGCCTGTCTTTTCATTACTCACTGCTTCGGATATAGTCCATGAATAGTCCACGAAACCATAGACTATCCATGGACTATATCAAAACATGCCAATACTCGATCTCGAAGGTGGTATGTATCAGATCAGGAATTACAGAACTGCACTTTCAAAGGGTTAGGAGAAAAACCCCGCAATAGGATCATAGCATAACCTTCTGTAAAAAAATTTTTATTTAACTAAGTGCCTATTCTTTTTCAATATATTTTTGCCGCATGAAAATTTTAATGGTATGCCTCGGCAATATTTGTCGAAGCCCTCTGGCGGAAGGGATTTTAAGGAACAAAGCTAAAAAAGCAGGATTACACTGGACCATTGACAGTGCCGGAACGGGCAATTATCATATTGGAGAAGCACCACATCGATTATCTCAGAAAGTTTCAAAATTAAATGGGGTTGATATATCTTTTCAGCAAGCAAGACAGTTTCATAAAAATGATATGAAGCATTTCGATAAGATCTATGTGATGGATGCGGATAATTATGAAGAAGTAAAATCAATAAGTCAGGATCAGTGGAATCAAGATAAAGTCGACCTTTTACTCAACGAATTGCATCCCTTCGAAAACAGAGAAGTACCCGATCCCTGGTACGGGACCGAAGAAGCTTATCATCGTGTTTATAAATTATTGGATCTGGCTTGTACAGCAGTCATAAAAAAATACGAACCAGTTGAAATTAAAAAATAATAGATAACTTTTCCAGCATAATTATTTAAATGTCTAAACCAAGTTTACCTCAGGGCACCAGAGATTTTAATGCCGAAACAGTTCGCAAACGGAATTATATTTTTAATACGATCCGTTCTGTGTTTGAAGTATATGGTTTTCAGCCTTTGGAAACACCGGCTATGGAAAACCTGGATACCTTAATGGGTAAGTATGGTGATGAAGGTGATAAACTGATCTTCAAAATTTTAAATAACGGTTTAGACAATGAAGCCAAAAAGCAGCAGGCAAAAGATGATTTTGATAAAATACTGAGCGGAAAAAATACAAAAGGAATCACCGAACGTGCACTGCGGTACGATCTTACTATTCCTTTCGCTCGTTATGTGGCCATGAATCATGGTCAGCTAACCTTTCCATTTAAACGATATCAGATCCAACCAGTATGGAGAGCCGACCGCCCCCAACGTGGCCGCTACCGTGAGTTCTATCAATGCGATTGTGATGTGGTAGGCAGTTACTCTTTATTGAATGAAGTGGAGCTTGCTAATATTTATGCAACTGCTTTTGAAAAGCTAGGTGTCGATGTGGAGATCAAGATCAATAGCAGAAAAATATTAGCCGCACTGGCTGAACTATGCGGCGGTGCCGATAAGATGATCGACATTACCATTGCCATTGATAAATTGGATAAGATAGGAATTGAAAAAGTAAAAGATGAATTAGTACAGAGGGGATTGAATGAATCGCAGATCGATATGATTGAAAAATATTTATCGATCAATGGCAGCAATGATGAAAAACTGATTGCCTTAAAAAATCTAGTAGGCGATAATGCAACGGCTAAAAAAGGGATTGACGAAATTGAGTATTTGCTCAACTATTCACTACCGACTCCCAACTCCCGACTCTCGATTGATTTCACATTGGCTCGCGGTCTCAATTATTATACCGGTATCATATTCGAAGTAAAAGCAAAAGGCGTTCAGATGGGCAGCATTGGCGGCGGCGGACGATATGATGATCTTACCAGCACTTTCGATGTACCGAATATTCCGGGTGTGGGTATCTCATTTGGAGTTGACAGGATCTACGATGTGATGGAAGAATTGAACTTATTTCCGGAAACTGTACAAACAGCTACACAGGTCCTGTTTTTTAATTTGGGCGATGCAGAAAGTAAAGCGGCTTTCGGTTTGATGCAGCAATTGCGAGCTAAGAATGTACGCTGCGAAATGTATCATGAACAAACAAAATTCGATAAGCAGTTCAAATATGCCGATAAGAAGCAAATTCCTTATGCGGTCATTATCGGCACCAAAGAATTGGAAGAAGGAAACTGCAACCTGAAAAACCTGAAGGAAAGTACGCAGCAAACACTCACAAACGGGCAATTACTCGACTTTACATTTTAGCAACCCCTTTCTGGCACAGTATTAGACAATGCTTCATGAATCATTGAATCATGAAAAAACTACTGTATCTGGCAGTCTTCAGTATTTTATTGTTTGCAGCCTGCAGCAAGAAAGTACATCCTACGGCAACTACGCCTGTAGCGCCATCTGAAATTCCTGCAGCACATGTATCCGGGGCAATGATCGTCATGGATGGCTATGGGAATGTTCGTACACCGCAAAACAAACTTCCCGCAGAAGCGAATATAAAAACTGATTATTCCAAAACGGTGAGGGGTTTTACACCCAATGAAATTGCCAATCTTAAATTCCGTTATCAAACAGTACCGCCGAGAATATTGTATGTACCTCAAGAATACACTTTAAAATCTTTGCGTGGTGTGTATTGTGTATACAAGAAAAAATTCTGGTACTGGAAAAAGGAAGATGGGTTATTCTACTTAGATGATACTTATTACAAATGATCCCAAATAAAAATCCTTACACCAATAAAGATGTAAGGATCGATAGACTTGATCTGTTATACTATTTTATCGAACAGTAATTTGTTTCAATTTATTCTTCAACGCTTCGGGTCTTGTAAATACTAATGCTGCCGCATCTTTAGTTCCTTCTAAATGATAGCCCATTGCATCGATCACAACACCCACAATTTTTTTACTCTCGTCTCTTTTAAAAACGGCTGTCCCCTGAAATGATACAACCGAAAATGTATCAACACCTAATTTTTCCAAAACAGAAGTTCCTGCTGAAGAATTAGAAGTAAGTACACCACCTTCAATGGTAACAGCTATTTCGGTAACCACACTTCCATCAGGAAATCGATATTTACCCGTATACTGTTGTAAGGTTGAATCCTGTGCATGCACTGCAACAAAAAAACTCATCACCAAAAAAGAAAGGAACATTTTTTTCATACTGCAAGATTTAATTAATGTGATTTGAAGGTAAAAAAATTCTAATAAACAACAATACTAAATAATTGTTTACAAATTCTCATAAATGATTGAGGCACCCTGTCCAACTCCCACACACATTGTCGCCAAACCGTATCTAACTTTCTGCTTCTGCATTTCATGCAGTAATGTGCTGGATATTCTGGCACCGCTGCAACCCAATGGATGACCCAATGCTATGGCACCGCCATTTACATTCACTTTTGACTCATCCAGTTTCAATTCCCTGATACAGGCGATAGATTGAGAAGCAAATGCTTCATTCAGTTCTATCAAACCCATGTCGGCAATACTTAAACCGGCACGTTGCAAGGCTTTTCGGGAAGCGGCAACCGGACCAATACCCATGATGGAAGGATCAACTCCCACAACTGCCCTACTCACTACCCTCGCCATTGGTTTCAATGAAAACTGTTTTACTGCTTCCTCACTTGCCAGTAATAATGCAGATGCCCCATCATTGATACCTGAAGAATTTCCTGCGGTAACTGTTCCGTTATTCATAAAAGCAGGTTTCAATGCCGCTAATTTTTCTATGGATGTTATGCGTGGGTGTTCGTCTTTATCGAATACCGCCGCTTGATTGTTTTCGATGATATCGACCGGAATGATCTCATTATCCCATCTTTTATTTTCCATGGCAGCAAAATATTTTTGTTGAGATGCTAATGCAAATACATCCTGTTCTTCTCTCGATATATTCCATTGCTTTGCTACATGCTCTGCAGTTTCACCCATCGAATAAGGTTGATATTGTGCAGCTAATTTTTGATTGCTGAAACGCCAGCCCATGGTGCTGTCAAAGGTTTCCGCTTTTCTACTCCAGGCTGCATCTGCTTTTGCTGTAACGAATGGTGCCCTGGTCATGCTTTCCACACCCCCTGCTATATAAAACATTCCCTCATTACATTCAATGGCTCTTGCAGCATCCATTACTGCCTGTAAACCGCTTGCGCATAGTCTGTTCACGGTACTGCCTGCAACAGTTATTGGTAAGCCCGCCAATAATGCCGCCATCCTTGCAACATTTCGGTTATCTTCTCCCGCCTGATTGGCCGCTCCGGCGATCACATCTTCGATCTGGTTTACATCAATAGAAGGGTTTCTTTTAATGAGTGCTGAGATCACCAATGCCAGCAGATCATCAGGCCTTACAGCGGACAATTTGCCAGCATACCTGCCAATGGGTGTTCTTACTGCATCAATGATATAACAGGCTTTCATAAAATTATTTTATTAATACTGGTCGTTCTAAACTCTTGAACAATAGTAAGCCAATTCAGCATTTCAATACAAATAACACTAAGTTTTTTTAAAAAATCTTAGATTTGATAAACAGTTTTTATGGAACCTTCAGTTAAAACAGCATTACATCAAATAATCGATGAGGCTTCTGATGAAAGGCTTCAGCAGATCTATGATTGGATAAAAGAAGGTTTGCCAAAAAAATATTCCTACACTGATGAGGATATAAAATTGTTTTATGATCGGCTTGAATTGCATGAACGAGATATCAGCCAATCATATTCTGTTCAGGAAGCACATGAATTGATCAGAAAACATAAGTCTTAAAATGACTTATGATATTATAATTAAACAGGAAGCCCTTGCAGATACACAAGAAGCTTATAATTATTACGAACAGATAAAAGAGGGCTTAGGCGACCGGTTTCTTGATAAATTAGAAGCTTCCTACCAATCCCTCTCTTCATATCCAACTAATTTTGGTTTTATAGACAATAATCAAGTTCTTAGGGATAAACTGATAGCTGTCTTCCCTTATACAATTATTTATAAAATAGAAGGCGAGAATGTAATTGTTGTTGCGGTCCATAATTGCCATCAGCACCCTGATAAAAGATACAGATAAAAGAAAGCTATCTTTGCGCCATGTCAACACTTACAAATATTCGTGACCTTTCATTAGAGCAATTGGAATCTTATTTCGAATCAATCGGCGAGAAGAAATTCCGCGTAAAACAGGTCTACGAATGGCTATGGCAAAAACATGCTTTCAGTTTCGATGACATGACCAATCTGAGCAAAGACCTGCGCAGTAAACTTTCAAATGATTTCTCATTTCCCGTTTTAACAACCGATAAAGTTCAAACAAGTGATGACGGAACCATCAAAAGCAGGTTCAAGACCTTTGACGGTCATGCGATCGAGGGTGTATTGATCCCTACAGAAGAAAGAAAAACCGCCTGTGTAAGCTCACAGATCGGCTGCAGTTTGAGTTGTAAATTCTGTGCAACGGGTTATATGGACCGCAAAAGGAATTTAAATTTTGACGAGATCTATGATCAGGTAGTATTGATCAATCAGCAAAGTGAAAAGAATTATGAAAAGAAATTAAGCAATATTGTTTTCATGGGAATGGGCGAACCCTTACTCAATTACAATAATGTAATGAAAGCTATTGCAAAAATCACTGCTGAAGACGGATTGTTCATGAGTCCTAAAAGAATTACCGTGTCAACTGCAGGTGTAGCCAAACAAATAAAAAAACTGGGTGATGATAAAGTACGTTTCAAATTAGCATTATCGCTTCATGCGGCAAATGATAAAAAAAGAAATGAGATCATGCCCATCAATGAAACCAATAATATTCAGGAGTTGATAGAAGCGTTGAATCATTTTTATAAACAAACAGGCAATGAAATAACATTTGAATATATTCTCCTGAAAAATTTTAATGACTCACAACAGGATGCCGAAGAACTGATCAAGATCTACCGCCAGGTTCCTGCCGATCTCGTCAATATCATTGAATACAATCCCATTGATGCATTTCAATTCACCAAACCGGATGAAGAAAGTATTCAGAATTTCATGGGCCATCTTGAAAAGAACAGAGTGAATGCCAGACTGCGTCGCAGTCGCGGTAAAGATATCGATGCAGCATGCGGACAATTAGCCAATAAAAAATAAGAGTTCCTACTTTGATTTTCTGCTATGACCGAGAAATAAGTCGGCTTCACCTATAATGACAGCATTTAAGGGGAAATATTCTATTTTGGTTAAACTTAGATGAATCGATGAAGTCATTGTAGCAATAAAACCCCCAAACATGAAAAAATCAATCTTATTGAGCAGCTGCCTGTTTGCAATGATATGTTTTGTAAATGCACAGAATGCTCCTAACAATAATGGGCCACATCCTGGCATGCGAATGATGAAGGACAGCAGTTTCCGGAAAGATCATCCCGGAATGCCTGAAAATTTTACGCAGGGCAATCGCTTTCCCCGTGGTAAATTCAATCAGGGTTTCCCTCAAAAAGGTAGAATGGGAATGTTGGCAGCATTGCATCCAAGTCCCGAACAAATAAAACAGGGAAAAGCGATCAATGAAGATTTTCATAAACAATTAGCCGATTTACAGAAGAATGATAAAATATCTCTGGGCGAATACAAGACCAAATTAGCAGCCCTTCATAAAGACCGTAAAACCAAATTGCTG
>CAIKTE010000353.1 GCA_903830285.1 uncultured Chitinophagaceae bacterium
GAAACAAACAAAAGATGGCAAGATGCCTGTCAGTGTTACTTATTACGGTAATGCCCTGATGGATACAAGAGCAAAAGACGCCACTACCCCATTTGTAAGTACCAGTGATCGTTTCAGTTTCTTCAATCAGATCATCATTGCCAGAAAGATCTCAGAAAGTTTCTCTGTTCAGGTGGCACCAAGTTTATCACACTTTAATAATCTGGAAGGTTATATAGATGCAAATGGAAAAGTGCAGCCCAAATGGAATAACAATCATTTCGCTATTGCATTCTCCGGAAGATATAAAATATCTCCAAAGACTGCGATCATTCTGAACTATGACCAGCCATTAACGCAGCATCCAACCAATAATCCGCATCCGAATATCAGTTTCGGAATGGAATTCAAATCAAGCGGTCATGATTTTGAAGTGTTTGCCAGTAATTATGGATATGTATTGCAGCAGAATAATAATCTGTACAATCAGAATGATTTCACAAAAGGACAATTCCTGATCGGCTTTAACATTAGCAGGTTGTGGAACTTTTAAAAAATTGTATACCTTACAAATGATTCATCAACAATTATTAAACAAAAATCAGACCTCACAATGAAAAGTAAATTAGTATTAGCAGCATCAATAGTAGCTGTAAGTCTTATGAGCGTAGCATTTACGATCGATCAGCAACCAAAGCCTTGGAATGTTCCTGATAAGAATGCAAAAACAGTGAACCCAGTTAAATCAAGTGCAGAATCTATTGCTGCAGGTAAGACTTTGTGGGGCACCCATTGTGCATCATGCCATGGAAAAACAGGTTTGGGCGATGGTAATAAAGCAGCACAGTTAAAAACAACACCTCCTGATTTTACAAAAGCAGCTTTCCAATCTCAGTCTGACGGATCTTTATATTATAAAGTTTCCGAAGGAAGAGATGATATGCCAAGTTTCAAAAAGAAGATCCCTGAACAGGAAGACATTTGGGATTTAGTGGTATATATGCGCACATTAAAAAAATAATTCGCAAAGAAATAAATTAAAAAGGTCTGAATCAATTCAGGCCTTTTTTTTTGTTTATATCGCTCAATACATACAAAATTCAAGAGAATTATATTTATGACTTTATGCAGTTTTTTACATGATTATTATCATATTTCAACAGCTATCCTTCCCATACATTTACGCACATTTTAAAGTTTAAACATTTATGAACAGCAACGAAGAAATAACAAATACAAATACCGCATCCAGAAGAAAATTGATTCGGGGACTTGGTATTTTGTCAATGTTTGCGGCTATTGCAGCTGCAGCGCGTTTTCCTTTTATAGGCAAAAAAGAAGTGATCTCCTGTAAGCCCGAGACCAATAAAACAATGCTCAAAATGTTGACCCAAGATGGCAGATTGGTAGAAATCGATGCCTCATTATTAACTGCAAGTAAAAAGAAAATTAATAATAACGAGCTCCAGAACTGGATCAAAAAATAAACCTAATGAAACAAGAAAATAATTCACGAAGAGAATTCCTTTTAACCGGCTTGGCGGCAGCAGGACTTGCTGTTGGATGCTCTTCTAAAAAGAATGCATTTGAAGCAGGTGCAGAAGAGGGTGTAATAGCTTCGGGCAAAAAAGTAAAATTATTATCGGTCGATGGTGAAGTGATAGAGGTAGATGAAGCATTTCTGAAACCTGTTCCAACACAAGTTGCTGTTTCTAACATTGAAGCCAGAAAGGGTATTGCGGGTAAAAAGTTTGTAATGGTGATTGATCTTTCCAGATGTAAGAATTTAAGGAAATGCCAGGATGCTTGTGATCATATGCACTCGTTGAGTCCGGATCAAAACTGGATCAAAGTAGATTCAATGGATGATGCAGAACATACAGCTCCTTATTGGCAGCCTACTACCTGTATGCATTGCGATGAACCTCCTTGTGTAAAAGTTTGTCCGGTGGATGCCACATTCAAAAGACAGGACGGTATTGTTTTAATAGATAGTGATCGTTGTATCGGTTGTCGTTTTTGTATGGCAGCTTGTCCTTATTCAACAAGGGTATTCAATTGGGGTGCTCCACAAATAGCTCCTGAAATTGCAGCACAACCATATTCCTGCGAAAGCAGTGTTCCGCAAAAGAAAGGAACTGTAGGCAAATGCGATTTCTGCCCGGATATGGCCAGAAAGGGTGAATTACCGCATTGTGTTTCTGCTTGTCCAAACGGAACTTTCTTCTTCGGAGATCTGAATGAAGACACTGTGAGCAACGGTGCTGAAACATTCCGTTTTAGTGAATTGATCAAGGATAAAGCAGGTTACAGACTGATGGAAGATCTGGGTACCAAGCCAAGTGTTTATTACTTACCTCCGGTTAACAGAAACTTCCCTTACGAATCAGGAATTGATAACGATACTAAAGAAAAAAAATAACCCTAAATAACTAAAGGTGGAAAATTCAAACTCAATAGCAAACGAAAAAATAATACAGGATCTGCTTCCGCAAAAATTCGGCAAAAGCGGTAAGATCTGGACAGGCATTTTAGTGGCTTTTTGTTTAGTAGGCCTGTTTGCATACTATCGTCAATTAAGATACGGCTTGATCGTTACTTCCATGAGGGATTATGTTTCATGGGGTATTTATATTTCAAACTTTGTATTCTTTGTAGCGATCAGTTTAGTAGGATCATTGATCACTGCTGTTTTCAGATTAGCAGATGTTCACTGGAGTACGCCACTGACAAGGATCGCAGAGATCATTGCTGTAGCTGCCATCATATTTGCATCACTCATTATCATCGTTGATATGGGTAGCCCTGAAAGGTTTTATAACCTGTTTATTCATGGCCGTTTACAATCGCCTATTATCTGGGATGTGATCGTAATTACCACTTATTTCTTCATCAGTATTTTATTATTGTATTTCCCTTTATTACCTGATATACAGATCTTACTTCGATTCAAAGAAAAAAGTGGTAAGAGGCTGCATAAATTTTATGGTTTTATCGGTTCATTCTGGAAAGGCACTCCCGAACAATTTAAACTGAGTGAAAAAGCGATCAATATTCTTTGTATCACTATTATTCCGGTTGCATTCTCTATCCACACAGTTACATCCTGGTTGTTTGCAACAACTTATCGCCCGGGTTGGGACAGTACAAATTTTGGTGCTTACTTTATTTCCGGTGCATTTTTAGTGGGTGCCGGTGGTGTAGTGGTTGCGATGTATATTTTTAGAAAATCATATCATCTGGAAAAATATATAACAGCCGATCATTTTGAAAAGATGGGACGCATTGTTGTATTGCTGGCATTACTCTACTTATATTTTAATGTAAACGAATACCTGGTTCCTGCATTTAAAATGAAGAAATCGGAAGAAGCACATTTGAACGGTTTATTTACAGGTGAATTTGCACCACTGTTCTGGTTTGCAATTTCGGTGGGCATGTTGATACCGATCGTTATTTTATTATTTAAAAAAGGAAGAAGGCCATTACCTGTTTTCATTGCAGGGATCATGGTAGTAGTGGGTGCATGGTTTAAACGTTACCTGATCGTAACACCAACATTATTGCATCCGTTTCTTCCCATGACCAATGTTCCTGATAACTATCGCCATTATTTTCCAAGCTGGGAAGAGTGGGCCATTGCATTAGGATCATTAGCAGGTGCAATGCTGGTAATAACCATACTCTCCAGAATATTCCCGATCATTCCAATTCAAGAAACTATAACCGAACAACATGAAAATGCTGAATAAAAAAATTATAGGATTTTTATCCATTATCCTTCTCTTATCAAGTTATCATGCGCTTTCACAAGATGTACAGAAAGGCGATCTGAGTATTGGATTGAATTATTTTGTCAATAACAATAAGGTCCCCTATTTATTGGTAAAAGTGAAAACCAAAGTAGACGGCAAGTTTAAACCCGTAAGTGATATTGCAGTGAATTTATCTTTAGATAAAGACTCTGCAGGAACACTGATAGGTAAAGTTGTTACGAACGAAAAAGGTGAAGCCACTGCCATCATTCCTGCTACTTTAAAAAATCAATGGAACAGTTCTATCAAACATAGTTTTCTTGCTTCTTTTGATGGCAATAAAAAATATGAATCATCAAAAGCTGATCTTACAGTTGGTAAAGCAAAGATCCTGATCGATACCACAAGTGACAGAAAGATCACTGCAACAGTTTTAGAAATGAAAGACACCAGCTGGGTGCCTGTAAAAGCAGTTGAATTAAAAATTGCAGTACGTCGTTTGGATGCAGATCTTTCTGTAAATGAAACAGCAAGTTTTACAACAGATTCAACAGGACAAGCTTCAGCAGATTTTAAAAGAGATAGTATTCCGGGAGATATAAATGGGAATATTGTTTTGGTTGCTAAAATAGAAGACAATGATCAGTATGGTAATTTATTAATTGAAAAAACCGTACCATGGGGATCAAAATTTGTGGCAGTAAATAATTTTGACAGAAGAACATTATTTGCTACCAGAGATAAAACACCGATCTGGCTGTTATTCATGGCATATTCAATCGTGATAACGGTTTGGGGCATTTTGATCTCTTTGGTGATCAGTATTTTCAAGATAAAAAAATTAGGAGAAGCATAAAATAAAAACATCAAGCCCCCCTCGTGAAAGCTTATCAGATCATTCTGGTAGGCTTTTTACTTGTTAAGAACGATGCAATAAAATTATCTCTACATTTGAATCATTATGCAATTCAGTTTCTCTTACGAAAAGAAAAAAGTAATTCAGGCTTTGCGTTATCATTTTATTTCAAGACCCGAGATAAAAGTGATGATGATATTGGTAAATGTATTTGCTATTACTGCAGCTATTTTATTTTACACCGGTAAAATCAGGCCTCAACCATTTTTATTAGGTTCCGCAATATGGATGGCCATGATGGGCGGTGTTTGGTATATTTTACCTTACAGTATATATAATAAGGCATCCACCTTTAAAGAAAAATTCATCATAGCATTCACTGATGAAAATATTCAGTTAGATAATGAACGAGGTTATGTTAACTGGGAATGGGATCATTTTAGCAGATATTTTGAAAGTCCCTATTTTTTTCATCTGTATTTCGATAGCAAAACATTTTTTCTGGTCCCCAAAGAAAATATGGACGAAGCATTCATGCATGAATTGCGCGCATTACTTCAAAAAAAAATAGGTAATTAAGATCAGTTACAGAAAAGGCTGATCAGATAATTACATCATTACAGATCTTTTTGCATCACATAATGCGGAATGGTAACTTCCAGAAACTCGGGTCCTTCTATTGAATATCCAAGTTTTTCATAAAAGCCTACAGCCGATTTACGGGCATGCATGATCAGTTTTGTAAAGCCCTTATCACGGGCAACAGTTTCGGCAAAGATCATGAGCATACGACCGATCCCAGTTCCCTGCAAACCATTACGTACGGCCATTTGGCGCAATTTTGCCACACCATTTCCTTTATTGGTAAGCATACAGCAACCCTGCAATTCATCGTCATCAAAACAGCCTAATAAGATATCATTTTTACCACGGTCTAATTCTGCAGTAGTAAAATCCAAGCCCAGAGGTTTACGCAAAATCTGATAACGCAAATCAAGCATTTGCTGGTATTCTTTTGTGCCATAATCTATCTCTCTCAGGGGCATATTCTAATTAGTTTGGGAAGACAATATAGTATTCATTTCTGCAAAAATGAGCAGTTTTACGTCAATCAACAAAAAATGTTACATAACCGGTGTTTACA
>CAIKTE010000354.1 GCA_903830285.1 uncultured Chitinophagaceae bacterium
ATTATTGAAAACAGGTGAATTTATAAGAACCATAAAAAACTATACAAGCATCAAAGGAATTACCAATTATGCAATTGATGGTGGTGGTGCTACCCTGCTCGATATGCCATTGAATGCTGCTAAAGATCTGGAAAGCCTTACACTCATATCCATTGCTAATGAAGTTGTGGTTGGATTAATGAGTATAACTTTAATAAGATAATATTTAATGAAAAGAATAATCGTCATATTTATTTACTGCTGCACTGCTGCTTTTGTCAATGCACAAAAGATCGATAGAAAAAAATTAGTAGAAAGGCATATGATCATCAATACAAAATTTGATTCATTGTCATCATTAACTGTCGGAAACGGAAGCTTTGCATTTACAGTTGATATTACAGGGCTACAATCCTTTCCTAATGCTTATGCCAAAGCTGTTCCACTGGGTACTGAAAGCGAATGGGGCTGGCATAGTTTTATGGATACTGCCAATTATCAATTGAAAGAAACACTTAAGAATTACCATGTTAACGGAAGGGATATCAGTTATTCGGTTCAGTTAAAAGAACCGGAAAGAAAAAAGAATGCGGTGAATTGGCTTCGGCAAAATCCGCATCGCTTGCAATTAGGAAATATTGGTTTTGAAATAAAATTGAAAGACGGAAGTCTAGCAACCATTAACGATATTAAGAATATCCATCAAACATTGAATATGTGGACGGGAGAGATCCATTCATATTTCACAATTGAAAATATTCCTGTTGAGGTAACCACTTATGGCCATCAAACAAAAGATGCAATTGCGTTAAAAGTCATATCGCGGCTATTAAATGAAAAGAGAATATTGCTTAGTGTCCGTTTTTCATATCCCACTGGGGACTGGTCTGATTATGGCAATAATTATAAAAATGAAAATAGACATCAATCAACATTTTCAACAACAGCACAAAGCATTGTTTTCAAACATCAGTTAGATACTACTCAATATTTTGTTTCCATTGACCATACAGATATTGCTGTTGCGCAAAATGAAAAACATCATTTTTTGATCACCCCATCTGCTTCAGATTCTTTCGAATGCAGTTTTCAATTTTCTGAAAAAGTGAAAGAACCAATTCCTTCTGTTTCTTATCAATCCACCAAAAATAGCAGCCAGACCGAATGGGCTAAATTTTGGCAAAGGGGTGGCGCTATCGATTTTGAGGGCAGTAAAGATGAACGTGCATTCGAATTGGAAAGAAGAATTGTTTTGTCACAATATTTAATGAAAGTGCAGGAAGCAGGACATTATCCTCCTCAGGAAACAGGCTTAACTTATAATAGCTGGTATGGAAAACCTCATTTGGAAATGCATTGGTGGCATGCGTATCATTATGCATTATGGGGAAGGATCGATCTATTGGAAAAAAGTTTGGACTGGTATTCCAAAGTTTTTAATGAGGCAAAAGAGATCGCTACCAGACAAGGTTTTGATGGAGTTCGTTGGCAAAAAATGACTGACAATGCGGGTGAGGAAAGTCCATCCTCTGTTGGCGCATTTTTGATCTGGCAGCAACCGCATATCATTTCATTCGCCGAATTATGTTATCGGGAACATAAGAATATGGAAACCTTAAACAAGTATAAAGACCTTGTTTTTGCAACAGCCGATTTTATGGCGTCTTATGCATATTACGATTCAACGTTGAAAAGATATATACTTGGCAAAGCCGTTATTGCAGCGCAGGAAAGATTTAAAGCAGAAGAGACATTTAATCCTACTTATGAATTGGTTTATTGGCATTGGGCTTTGACTGTTGCACAACAATGGCGTGAACGATTGCATTTGACGCGCAATAAAAAATGGGATGATGTTATAAATAAATTATCAGCACTGCCAATTCAAAATAATAAATATCTATTTACAGAAAGTGCAAGTGATAGCTACAGCAATCCTGAATTCAGAACAGATCATCCCTCTGTATTTGCTGCATTGGGCATGTTACCCAAAACAAAAATGCTGGATACCGTTATCATGAAAAACACGTTTGACTGGATCTGGAATAACTGGGTCTGGAAAGATACCTGGGGATGGGATTTTCCATTGACTGCCATGACTGCAACACGTTTAGGATTACCTGATAAAGCCATAGATGCATTATTGATGCCTGTTCAAAAAAATACCTATTTATCTAACGGGCATAATTATCAGGATGGCCGTTTAACCATTTATTTACCAGGCAATGGTGGCCTGCTCACTGCAATTGCAATGATGTGTGCAGGTTATGACGGATGTAGCATCAATCAACCCGGCATCCCTAAAGACGGCAAATGGAAACTGAAGTTTGAAGGATTAAAAAGAATGCCTTAGATCATTAATAAAAATCAATCAATAATATTTATCTAAAAACATAATTGTATGACGAAATTTAAAAAAAATATTTCCATTTGCCTTTTAATTCTGTCAATTATTTCAGTTGTATCATACGGACAAAATAGTTTGCCCAAAAAACCAAAAACTTTAAGGGCCATCGAGCTAGCTAATAAATATTTTATGAATATGTGGCCGGATGCGGGTAAAGAAATTTTCGTGCCTTCAAAAAACAGAACATGGCCAAGTCATATCTGGACAAGAGCCGTATATTATGAAGGATTAATGGCATTGTACAATATTGACAAACAAAAAACTTATTACGATTACATTGTTGACTGGGGCACGAAACACAACTGGAGCATGCGAGACAGTATCAAAACACGTAATGCGGATAATCAATGCTGCGGACAAACTTATATTGATATGTATTTGCTCACTAAGAATGAAGCATATATTAAAAATATAAAAGCCTCTGTTGATCTGATGATGCATACAGATAAAATCGATGATTGGAATTGGGTAGATGCGATACAGATGGCGATGCCGGTATTTGCCAGATTAGGTTCTGTTTATAACGATACAAATTATTTTCACCGTATGTATGAAATGTATGAGTTTAGCAAATACAAACAAGCCGGCAATGGCTTATATAATCAAACAGATCATTTATGGTGGCGCGATAAAGATTTTGTTTCTCCTTACAAAGAACCCAATGGCAGTAATTGTTATTGGTCAAGAGGAAATGGTTGGGTAATAGCTGCACTGGTGAGAACTTTAGAATGGTTACCAAAGACCGATCCTCATTATAATGAGTATTTACAAAACTATAAAGATATGTGCAAATCCTTACTGCCATTGCAACGCAGCGATGGGTTCTGGAATGTTAGTTTGCTGGACAGTTCTCATTTTGGCGGAAAGGAATTAACTGGTACATCATTATTTGCATATGGATTTGCATGGGGAATCAATCATAATATACTCGACAAAAAAGTATTCATGCCTGCAGTTATTAAATCATGGAATGCTTTAATTAAAGACTGTATGCACACTGATGGGAAGTTAGGTTATGTACAGGGAACAGGCAAAGAACCGAAAGACAGTCAGCCTGTTTCTTTTGATAACACACCCGATTTTGAAGACTTTGGATTGGGTTGTTTCTTGTTAGCGGGAACTGAGATCTATAAATTAAAATAACCTCTCCAAGTATTTAAAGCATATACACCTTCATTTTATTTAGGAATATTTTTATTATTATGTGTGGTTACTAAAATATTTTAGTTACAGCCAATATAACAGCATGGTGCAGGATAGTGGTACACTTAAAGCATTTTACTTTTAAAAAGTATTTATCATATTCTGATAGTACAATAACATAAAAATCAAAATGCTGCCATTATGAAAAAAAGTCTATGCCTGTGGCGAAATGTTTTTTTTATTTCGCTTATTTTAATGGGTTTCTTACAACAATCAAGAGCACAAACTTCAACTGCTCCCAACAAACCGCTCACCGGAAAAATTACAGATGATGCGGGTAGGCCTTTAGAAGGCGCTTCTGTAAAAGTAAAAGGTACTTCACTAACAACTATTACAAAATCAGACGGGTCATTTAGCTTAGATAAAGTATCTGCAAAAGGAACCCTGGTAGTTAGTTATATCGGGTACGAAGCTCAAGAAATTGATGTAAACAGCAGAACAAACATCAATGCTGTCTTGAAGATCGGTAGCAGCAATCTTGAACAGGTTGTAGTAATTGGTTATGGTACACAAAAGAAAGCCAATGTTACAGGTGCTGTAAGCACTTTGAAAAATGAAAACTTTGATGAAAGAGCCATTACCAGAGTTGATCAGGCATTAGTTGGACAATTGGCTGGCGTTACTGTAAAGCAAACTACCGGTGCTCCTGGTAGAGCTTTTAGCATACAGATTCGTGGTTCCGGTTCTATTAGTGGAGGTAATGAACCTTTATATGTACTGGATGGTTTTCCATTATCTGTCAATTCAAGTAATACAACGAATGGTAGTTTTTCTACAGGAAATCCATTGGATAATATCAATCCAAACGATATCGAAAACATTCAGGTATTAAAAGATGCTGCTGCTGCTTCAATATATGGATCAAGAGCATCTAACGGTGTTGTTTTGATCACAACCAAACGCGGACAAGCAGGCAAAGCAAAACTTACATTCAATACTTATGCAGGTTACAATCAAGCGGAAAGAAAATTAGACATGATGAATGGTGACCAATGGATCGCTCAGGCCACCGAAGTGATCAATGCACAATATGTTGCAGCTTTTTCTGGTGCTACTGCTGCTGATGATCAGGCTACTCGACTGGCAAAAAATGGCGGCGTTTTTAATGCGAATTATATTTTGGATCCACGCTGGACAACACCGGGACATCCGGGCTTAGCCTATTTAGACTGGCAGGACATTATTGAACAAAAAGGTCAGATGCAGAACTACGAACTTTCTGCCAGTGGCGGTAATGATGTTGTGAGATATTTTGTATCTGGAAACTATGCAAATCAGGATGGCTTTGTCAAAAGTGTGGGTTACAAAGCTTACTCATTGAGAGCCAATGTTGAGATCAACGCTACTAAAAAACTCAAATTTGGTATTAACATCGCCCCTACATATTCTGTTACTCAGGATCCGGGTGTAGATGGTAAAGATGCTATTTTTCATCAAGCATTGAGTTTAGCACCTGTACAGGAAGATACAATGGGCGTTTTCCCTAATACGGGAAGAATGGGACAATATATCTATAGCAGTACAACCAATTCACCAATGGGTAAATTAACCTACAATGTGGGTACAACAAAACGTTATCGTACAATTGGTACGATCTATGGAGAATATCAGATCATCAAGGGATTAACTTTTAGAACTTCCCTGAATCTAGATAATACTGACAATAATGCCAATACCTATGTTTCTTATTTAACAGCCGGTACGCAGGCTTCAAGAACTTTTACAGGAGCGAATAATTTGCTCACTGCAACTTCAGGTTCTTATAACAGTTACAGAAGACAAACTTTTGTAAATGAAAACACACTTAATTACAGCACAGTAATCAATAAAAAACACAGTTTAAATTTACTCGCAGGTTACTCTTACAATTTCGACCGCTTAGACAGAGTAACAATGAGTTCGAACGGAGGCTATACCAGTGCAGTGATACAAACATTAAATGCTGCTGCTGCCGTTACAGGTAACACTACTTCCACTCAAAGTGTATTGCTTTCTGCGTTTGGTCGTTTACAATATGGATATGAAGATAAATACCTCTTAACTGCGAGTATACGTAGAGATGGTTCTTCCAGATTTGGTATCAATGACCAGTATGGTATATTCCCATCAGCATCTTTAGCATGGGTAATGACCAGAGAGAACTTTATGAGAGCAATACCTGCAATCAGTTATTTGAAATTAAGAGCCAGCTTTGGAGTGAACGGAAATAATAATTTACCGAATGACTATGCCAGTATTGCAACCATTGGTTCTGCAGGATATGTATTTGGCACAACTGCAGCTGCCGTAATTGGTCAGGCTCCAAATGTTGCTGCTAACCCTAATCTGAAATGGGAAAAATCACAGACTTGGGATGGAGGTTTTGACTTCGGAATTCTCCATAACCGCATAACCGGTTCATTCGATTTCTATAATAAATTAAATACAGACTTATTACTGAATGTGCAGGTTCCGGAAGCATCAGGATTTCAAACCTATTTGAATAATATCGGTTCAGTAAGAAATATCGGTCAGGAATTGGAGATCACATCCCGTAATACAGTAGGCAAATTCCAATGGACCACTTCATTCACTTTTACACATAATACGAATCAGATCGTTGCATTAGCGCCCGGTCAAACACAGATCATTGTGCCTAACGGGCTTACAGTAAGCGATCAGATCCTTCGTGTTGGATCAGCTTTGAACAGTATCTATGTTTTACAAGTAAAAGGATTTATTTCTGCTGCCGATCTTACGAACAAAGTTGCTCTGTATGGAAATGAACAACCTGGTGATTTTAAATTTCAGGATACAAACGGCGATGGTATCATCAGTGAGGCTGATAAAGTAATTGTAGGTCATCCTAATCCTGACTACACTTATGGCATGACAAATACATTCCGTTATAAAGGTTTTGATCTGAGTTTTTTAATTCAGGGTCAATCAGGCGGGTCTATTTACTCTGAATTAGGTAGAGCTATTTCTCGTCCGGGTCAGGGAAGATCAGATAATCATCCTGCCTCTTTTGTAAACAGATGGTATTCTGAAAGCAATCAGGGAGAAGGAAGATTTGGTAAGGCTTATTCAACTTATAACAGCCCAATTACTTCTGCTACAGATTGGCTATACTCATCAGATTATTTCCGTGTTCGTAATATCACATTCGGTTATGATCTGAAACAAGTAGTAAAGACATCTGCTATTCAAGCGATAAGGCTTTATATGACTTTGGAAAACTTTTTTGGTCATGATAAATACGTCAATGGTTTAAATCCTGAAGCAGCCAATACTGCTGTAGGAAGCAACAGTGCATATCCTGAAGCAGGAGACTATGGTGCAATGCCACTTTCAAAATCATTGATATTCGGTTTAAATATTACATTTTAATTATCCTAATCAAAAAGAAATGAAAAAGACAGCTTATATTCTAATCATAGCAGTTACGATCTTTGCATCATGCAGCAAGGATTTAAATCAAGCGCCGATCTCTTCGGCTACCACGGCAACATTCTATCAGCAACCCAGCGATTTTTTACAGGCAGTTAATGCAACCTACAATTCGCTGAGAGGTTATCCTGACAGATTAATGTTCCTCTCTGAAATAAGGTCCGACAATATCTATCCTACCAATGATGTTGCCCGTGATCCGGATCCGGTCAATAATTTTGCCAGCAATATACCTGCCAATACTTATGTGGAAGAAGGATGGAGTGCTGATTTTGCCGGTATATTCAAAGCCAATACCGTTCTAGACCAAATTAAACAAAACAGTGCTGCAATTGGCTCTGCCGCATTAGCAACCAGATTAACAGCAGAAGCCAGATTCCTTCGTGCATTTTTCTACTTCGATATGATCAGGTATTATGGAAAACTACCTATTATCGATCATGCTGCCACAGCAGATGAAGTAAGTAAGATCGGACGCAGTTCTATAAGCGATGTATATGCTTTTATCATTGCAGATCTGCAATTTGCAGTAGCCAATTTACCACTTAATTTTAGCGGTACATTTCCTGCATACGGAGCAACAGATGTAGGAAGAGCAACCAAATATGCAGCAGAAGCCATACTGGCACAAGTTTATATGGCACGTTCCGGACCAACTTACGGTATTGAAGGTCCTGGTCTTGGTTTGAGTGAATGGTCATTGGCTTTACCTTTATTGCAAGACATCATCAGCAGTGGTCTGTTTGCTTTCAATGCAACCCCTTATGCTTTCCCTGTTCCGGCAGCCGGTATTTTTTCTTACAGTAATCAAAGCCCGGTTACCAATAAGGAAGCCATATTTGATGTGATGTTCATTACCGGACAAAGCCCTGTTTTAGGAACAGATTTTACTTGGCAATTGGTTTCGCAATCATATTTCAATTCATTGCCCGCAGGTAATACTCCTGCAAACGGTGCATTGGGAGTACCATCAGCATCTCAAGATCTTCTGAAAGCTTATTCTACTGCACCATTGGATACACGAAAAGCACCCACTTTACATACTTCTGCTTATACTTATTCTGGTATTGCGGATGCAAATCCATTCATCAGAAAATATCTGGATACTACTAAGATCCCTACAAGCCGTTTCGATTGGGGTATCAATTTTATAGCAGTAAGATATACAGATGTATTATTGCTGAAAGCTGAATGTGTTTTAAATGGTGCACCAGGTTCACAAACAACAGACGTTGATGCTGTAGTGAATCAAGTTAGAGCAAGAGCAGGTCAAACTGCTTTAACAAATGTTACAAAAGCTCAATTGTTAGATGAACGCAGAAGAGAATTCGCAGGTGAAGGTTCACGCTGGTTTGATTTGCAGAGAAGCGGAAATCTGATCACCATCATGAATGCTTGGGAAGCTACTGAAGATGCAATAAAGAAAAAAATGAACCCCGTAGTGGCAAATTATATCATCTATCCTGTGCCGCAAACACAGTTGGATGCTGCACCAGGTTTATACACACAAAATCCCGGTTACTAATTATCGGGAGCATTTGAACAATGAACAGAAGAACTTTTATTAATCAATGTTCAATATTATCAGCAGGAGCCTGTTTTTCTTTACCGAAAGCAGGCTCTGCTTTTTATGTTGATAATGAATCTTCCTTTGCTAAACATTTACACCCTGTTGGAAGGGCTTTGGAGTTGGAAGGATATTATGTTTGGTGCAATAGTCCCATTAGAACGGAAGACGGAAAAATACATCTGTTTTTTTCAAGATGGAAGGAACAGAAAAAAATGGGTGGCTGGATCAATGGAAGCGAGATCGCACATGCAGTAGCCGATTCTCCCGAATCGGAATTTAAAGTGATCGAAACCGTTTTAACGCCAAGAGGTGGAACTGCATGGGATGCAACAACCTGCCACAATCCATTGATCAAAAAGTTCGGTGATCAATATTGCCTGTTTTATATGGGCAACAGTAATGGAAAAACAAATACAAAAAGAATCGGCCTGGCTACTGCTGATTCTATTGATGGTCCATGGAAACGTCCTGATCAACCACTTTTATTACCAGGTCCTGAAGGTTCATGGGATGATCATTGTACCACTAATCCTGCAGTGATAAAAAAAGCAAATGCTGATTACTGGCTCTATTATAAATCATGGAATACTAAAGAATATGAGACTTCTACCGATACTGTAATAAAAGGTAACAGGAAATACGGATTGGCCATTGCGAAACAATTGGAAGGCCCATATATAAAGTATGAAGGGAATCCTGTGATTGATTTTTCTTCTGAAGGAAAGAATACACAATTTGAAGATGCATTTGTTTGGCAAGAACATAATAAAATATGGATGATCGCAAAAGACATGGGATATTTTGGTCAGCAAAACGGCATCATCATGGAAACAAAAAATGGTATCCGTTGGAGTGTTCCAAAAATTGCGTACCTCCCTTTATCTAAGTATATTCAGGAACCGGCCCCGCACCTCTATTTAAAAAAATATGGACGATTTGAAAGGCCGCAGATCCTGTTTGAGAATGGAAAGCCTGCTTATTTGTTTACTGCAACACAGGGTGGAAAATACCAAACAGCTTCTTCTTTTATATTTCGCATTCAATAAATCAAACATTGCTATGAAAATAAATATACTAATGTTCGCTTTGTTTTTTAGTATGCAGGTTTTTGCACAGAGCAATCTGCTGCAAACTTCATTCAAATTTGATTTTGGTGATAATAAAAACGAAAATGGTTTTATACATGTTATGCCATCTGATAGTTATAATGCACAAAAAAGATATGGCTTTGATTCTAATTCAAAAGCCTCTTTAAAAAAGTATTCAAGCAAGAATAAACAGCATGACAACTATATAACATCTGCCAAACCTATTTATTTTTCAGTAAAACTCCCTGAAGGAAATTATAATGCAAAAATTGTTTTGGGAGATAAAAAAGGCGAATCAGTTACAACCATTAAAGCTGAGAACAGAAGATTGCTATCTGAAAAAACAATTACAGCAAAAGGCAAATTTGAAACAGTTGAATGCACAATTCATGTTAGAGACAGTATCATCAGAACAACAGGAAGAAGCGTAAAATTAAAACCCCGTGAAATAAGTTATTTGCATTGGGATGATAAACTGACTTTTGAATTCAATAATATATTGCCAAAAGTTTGTTCAATGGAGATCACACCAAATACAGATGCCATCACTGTTTTTTTGGCAGGTAATTCAACCGTCGTTGATCAGGCTGAAGAGCCATGGGCATCCTGGGGACAAATGATCCCTGCTTTTTTTCAACCCAAAAAAATATGCATCGCCAATTATGCAGAATCAGGAGAAACATTAAAAGCATTTAAGGGAGAACTAAGATTAGAAAAAATTTGGAGTATGGCAAAACCGGGTGATTATCTTTTTATTGAATTCACCCATAATGACCAAAAGCCAGGAAGTAATTATTTAGAACCATTTACGACTTATAAACAAACATTAAAAGAATGGATCACTGAAGCACGTAAAAAAAATATGATCCCCGTACTGGTCACTTCCATGCACAGAAGGTTCTTTGATTCAACCAATCATATCACCAATACTTTAGGCGATTACCCTGAAGCGATGCGTCAAACTGCCAAAGAAGAAAATGTTACGCTGATCGATTTGAATGCAATGAGTAAGATTTTATACGAAGCATGGGGACCCGTTGAATCGGTTAAAGCATTTGTGCAATATCCTGCCAATACTTTTCCAGGTCAAACAAAAGAATTAAAAGACAATACACACTTTAACGCATATGGTGCTTATGAACTGGCAAAATGTATCGTTAAAGGAATTAAAGAAAGCAATTTGCCTATAAAAGAATATTTGAAAAAAGATTTGACTGCAATTGATCCGGCACATCCGGATAATGTAAATGAATGGAGTTTACCAATGAGTTCATTCCTTTCTTCAAAAAAACCGGATGGTAATTAATCAATAAAATAGTACTCATGAAAAAGAAATTCTTATTTATTACTTTTTTAACTGTCATAGCATTCATCATGGTCCACGCCCAACCTGTAATGGAAACAGGCGGACAAAAAATGCCTGATGAATGGATCGATAAAGACACACATCATAAAGTAATTAAGCTAACACGCATACAAGGAAGCAGTATGAGTTTTTATTTTCACAATAATCCATTTGTAGATGATCGCATGGTGTTTTATAACAGCAGCAGAGAAAAAGCGGGTGCCGTTACCGACATGAAAAGAGAAAGCTATAACACGAATGTGAAAGACAAACAATTGTATATTCTTGATCTGGCAACACTTTCTGCCAAACGACTCACTGATCAGCCGACACCCATGAATGGCGAGATCGTTTCTGCAAAAAGAAAGGAAGTCTTTTATCAGGTAAAAGACAGTGTATATTCAGTTAACATTGAAACCAAAAAAGAAAAATTAGTATTTGTTTTTCCGGCTGATTTTAAAGCTAGTATCACTACTGTTAATGCGGATGGGACATTGTTGGCCGGTACTAAAGGCAGTGAAGCTGAAGCCGAAATTTATAAGAACAACCCGGAAAAGAAAGACTTCTTCAATCTGATCTATGAAGCAAAACTGCCCAAAACATTATTTACCATCAATATGGTAACGAAAAAATTAACCAAACTATTTACAGACAGTGCCTGGTTGAATCATGTGCAGTTTTCATCAACCGACCCTTCCCTATTAATGTTTTGCCATGAAGGCCCATGGCATAAGGTAGACAGGATATGGACCATCGATATCAATACTAAAAAAGTAACCCTTATGCACAAGAGAACCATCGATATGGAAATTGCAGGGCATGAATGGTTTGGTGCAAGTGGCAATACGATATGGTTCGATCTGCAACAACCGAAAGGTGAAACATTTTTTGTTGCAGGCACAGATGTTAGAACGGGAAAAGAGATCAAATATTCAGTCGAAAGAAATGATTGGTCTGTACACTACACCAGTGCATGGGATGAAAGATCCTTTGCCGGCGATGGTGGAGATCCAGGTGCTGTAGCAAAAGCACCCAACGGGCAATGGATCAATTATTTTACAGTGAATGCTGATCACCTGAATTCAGAAAAATTGGTGAACATGAAACATCATCAATATAAATTGGAACCGAATGTTCATTTCAGTCCGGATGGTAAATGGATCATCTTCCGCGCCAATTTTGAAGGCACTGAAAATATATATGCGGCAGAAATAAAAAAGTCATAAGCACTCAATTCCCATTCAATTGGGATAGTTAAAAAACTTTCATCATGATTGATGATGAGCTAATAAATAGAATAGATTTTTATGAATAAATATCCATTCTTCTTAATGATCGCTTTCTTTTGTTTTATTGCAATTACAAAAGCAGCAGATGATACTGCTGTCCGGGGTGCTAAGCCAACGAATTATCAGGTACCTGCTTCTCCCCGTTCGTCGTACAATTTTAATGCTG
Source organism: uncultured Chitinophagaceae bacterium (assembly GCA_903830285.1). Lineage (GTDB taxonomy): Bacteria > Bacteroidota > Bacteroidia > Chitinophagales > Chitinophagaceae > CAIQDX01. The sequence goes on from CAIKTE010000354.1 coordinate 12,477, forward strand.
ACTGGAAATTTGTCTTTGGAGATTCAACAGGAGCTGATCAACCAAATTATAATGATTCAAAATGGAGCAACATTAGCCTTCCCCATACTTGGAATGATACGGATACCTATCGGGCATTCATCAGTCATAGCGGGGGCGATCAAAGTGAAAAGATGTTTGGTATCGGTTGGTATCGGAAACATTTTACATTACCTGCGAATGCAAATGGGCAAAAAGTATTTCTTCAATTTGATGGCATGAGACAAGTAGGTAAATTTTTTGTGAACGGAAAACCCGTTGGTAAACATGAAAATGGTATCACGGCGGTTGGCCTGGATATTACGGCTTTCGTTAACTACGGGGGAAAGGATAATGTGATCGCCGTTAAGGTGGACAATAATCCTAATTACAAAGAAGAAGCTACCGATACTGCATATCAATGGAATTCGAAAGATTTCAATCCCAACTTTGGCGGATTGAACAGGAATGCTTCACTCATTATAACTGGTAAGGTCTATCAAACACTTCCGCTCTATGAAAACCTTAAAACAACAGGCGTTTATATTTATCCCGAATCAATTGATCTGAATAAAAAAACAGCGAACATAAAAGTTGAAGCTGAAGTGATGAATGAAACGGATGATTATGCATCGATTACTTTGTCCGCAATTGTGGTGGATGGTAATGGTGTGGTTAAAGCGAAATTAGAGGGCAATACTTCCGACATCGTAGCAGGTCAATCCGAAGTATTTACCGCATTAGGTTTATTGACAGATGCCCGTTTTTGGGATGTAAAGGATCCGTATCTCTATCATGTTTATTCGATCCTAACAGTGAATGGTAAAGTGGTTGATGTATGTGATACTAAAACAGGATTTCGCAAAACTGAATTCAAAGGAGGTGTGGGTACAGGTGGTGTTTGGCTGAATGGAAAGTTTGTATGGCTTACCGGTTATGCACAACGTTCTGCCAATGATTGGGCCGGGCTCGGGGGTGCTTATCCTGACTGGATGCATGATTATACACTGTCATTGCTCAAAGAAAGCAATGGCAATTACATGCGATGGATGCATGTTGCACCTCAAAAAGTTGATGTCGAGGCATGTGATAAATATGGTATTGTAGAAGTTTGCCCTGCGGGTGATAAAGAAAGATTAGTAACGGGAAGACAATGGGAACAACGTGTTGAAGTAATGCGTGCTACCATGATATCCTATCGCAACAATCCAAGCATTCTTTTTTGGGAAGCCGGCAATACCATCGTTACGCCTGAACAAATGAATCAGATGGTTGCCATGCGTAAAGAACTGGATCCTTACGGTGGTCGTGTTATGGGTTCGCGCGATAACGATCTTACAGAAGCGAACAAAGCATTGACCACTCTATCGGAATATTATGGTGTGATGATCGGGCAAGCCCCGCAAACGGATAAAGTTTCGGGAGATGATATCTTTCGTGGTTACAGTATAACAAGACGCGATAAAGCACCATTGATCGAGACGGAAGATTTTCGGGATGAAGCAGGCAGAAATGTGTGGGATGATTATACGCCACCGCATTTTGGTTTCAAACCAAAGGTCGGTACAGTAGGTGGCCGTCCGCTCGATACCTGGCATTGGAATTCAGAAAGCTTTTGTCTGGCTGCTGCTGCACGATACAATAGTTATGTCAGCAACAGAATTGATAATACCGATCCTGCACACTCAAAATGGTCGGCCTATTGTTCAATTTATCTCACTGATGAAAATGCCGATGGCCGTCAGCAAGGAAGCTATGTGCTCCGTGTAAGTGGGAAATTAGATGGGGTTCGTTTACCCAAATCGCTTTTCTATGTATCAAGAGTAATGCAGAATGAAAAACCTGATCTGCATATAATCGGTCATTGGAATTATCCGGAAGGAACAAAAAAGACCATCTATGTTGCAGCTTCTCATTGCGATAATGTAGAATTATTTGTGAACGGCAGATCGATCGGAGTCTCTTCTCAACCGATTCGTTTTATTGATGTTTCGAACCCCAATGTGCATGGAACAGATTCAACTGCAGGTGCTGCAACCGGATATATTTATGGCTTTCCGGATATTGCCTTCATTCCCGGTTCCATAAAAGCAGTTGCAATAAAAGAAGGAAAAGTTGTAGCAAAACAAGTATTAGAAACTGCAGGCGAAGCAAAATCGATCAAACTTACTGTACACACAGGGCCGCAAGGCCTTCAGGCAGATGGCAGTGATGTTGCTTTTATTGATGTTGAAGTAGTAGATGCAAAAGGCCGACGTTGCCCGACCGATGAAGACAGAGTTGATTTTGCAGTAAGCGGGCCGCTTGTCTGGCGAGGTGGATTCAATGCTGCTAAACTCAACAGCACCAACAACCTCTATCTTGATACGGAATGTGGTATCAATCGAGTGGCCATTCGATCAACACTTACACCCGGAATCATTACAGTAACGGCAACCCGAAAAGGGCTTGTTAATGCAACGGTGAAAGTTGAATCAAAACCATTGGAGATCATGAATGGATTAACACTTTTACCACTTCAATAAAGAAAGGTTATAGTATAGGATTTTCGGCAGCAGTTAACCGCTCTTTATTGGGCGTTAATATAGCTGAGGTTCGCCCATCCTTCGTTCATCCTTCTTTGATGAACCGACTGTGCTTAATCCGTCATGAATGAGGGGGAAACTTGAATATTATCGCAGGATGCCGCAGGATAGCTATCAAAAATTGAACAAGTACTTTGCATGCTAACGAATCACTTGCAATGAGAAAATTGTTGATTGATATCCCAAGTTATGTTTTTCTGGTATCGGGACCGCTTTTAGCCCTTCAAAAAAAAGTTATATTTATCATCACTTCTGCACAAAGGGCCATGCATTCAACTCATTATCATTCAATGAATATTTGTATCCTATCCGTTCCTGGAAAATGGCGGAATGAACCCATTAATATTGATTAAAACAAAATACGGCATCCAATGATCAGAAAGTTCTTTACAACAGTACTACTTGCATTTTTAATGGTGGCAGCGAATGCACAATTATCATGGCCATCTGTTTCTCAGTTGAATAAACCATGGACACGCTGGTGGTGGGAAGGAAGTGCAGTTAATAAAAAAGATCTGAGTGCCGTAATGAAATTATATCAGGAAGCCGGATTAGGCGGTTTGGAAATAACGCCTATTTATGGCGTAAAAGGTTATGAGGATCAATTCATCGATTTCTTATCGCCTAAGTGGATGGATATGCTGCAACATACTTTAACGGAAGGCAAACGTTTGGGATTGGGAATCGATCTGGCAAATGCAACAGGATGGCCCTTTGGCGGACCATGGGTTAGTCCGGAAGACGCCTGCAAGAATGTGAACATGAAAATGTATGCATTGAAAGAAGGCGAACAATTAAATGAACTGATCAGTTTTACACAACAACCTTTATACCGTTCTGAAAGTCATATGCAGGTTGACCTGAAAACACTCTCCTATCCTATTGCTACTAATAAGAATTTACAGTCCTATGCATTTGATCAGGTAAGATTTGAAAAAAAATTACCACTCTATACTTTAATGGCATACAGTGATAAAGGTGAAGTGATAGATCTGCTGAATAAAGTGGATGTAAACGGAAAGCTTAACTGGACTGCTTCTCAGGGCAACTGGAAATTAGTCGCTTTGTTCATAGGCTTACATGGAAAAATGGTGGAACGTGCCGCACCTGGTGGCGAAGGCGATGTGATCGATCACTTTAATAAAAATGCGATACAACATTATCTACATCGGTTTGACAATGCTTTTACCGGACATGATATCAGTGGCATCCGGGCATTCTTCAATGATAGTTATGAAGTGGATGATGCAAGAGGACAAAGTAACTGGACCCCTGAATTCTTTACTGAATTCAAACAAAGAAGAGGCTATGACCTTAAAAACTATTTACCCTATTTGTTTGCAATGAATAATTCAGATAGCGCTACCCGCATCTTAACAGATTATCGTGAAACCATTTCGGATCTGCTCTTAGATAATTTTACCAAACAATGGCATAACTGGGCAGCTTCAAAAAATCATTTAGTGCGTAATCAATCGCATGGTTCTCCTGCCAATATCTTAGACCTCTATTCTGTGATCGATATCCCTGAAACAGAGGGAACAGAAATGTTACGTTTTAAATTTGCCACTTCAGCGGCTCATGTCATGGGCAAACCGTTAGTTTCCTCAGAAAGTGCCACCTGGCTCAACGAACATTTTCTTTCTTCCTGGGCTGATGTAAAACAAGCTATTGACAATTATTTCATTGGTGGAGTGAATCATATTTTTTATCATGGTGTGGCCTATTCTCCTTTATCTGATCCATGGCCGGGATGGTTATTTTATGCAGCCGTTCATTTTCAGCCTACTAATCCTATGTGGAAGGATTTCGATGTGCTCAATCATTATATCGCACATACACAGTCATTTCTGCAGCAGGGAAAGATCAGCAGTGATGTGTTGGTATACTACCCCATCTTCGATAGCTGGAATGAATATGGAAGAGATCTGCTGAAGCATTACGATGCCATGAAACCGGAGTTCACCAACACTGCATTTGAAGCCAATGCGACTTTATTACAGGAGAAAGGATATGCGTTTGATTATATATCCGACAAACAACTCTTACAAGTTCAATCAAAGAATGCTATGCTGCAAACAGGTGGCATCAATTATCAAACCATTGTTATTCCGGATGCACAAAGTATGCCTTTCCAAACTTTACAGCAATTGAATAAACTTGCTGAAAGCGGTGCAACTGTTGTTTTTTATAAAGGATTGCCTAAAGACGTTCCGGGATTTAGTGGAATTGACAAAAGAAAAACAGCATTCGCTGATATCGTGAATGCGCTGCATTTTTCATCCACACAAGATCCTTCTATACGAAAAGCAAATATTGGCAATGGCTGTTTTTTATTAGGAACTGATCTGAATGAACTCCTGCGATTTGCTAAAGTAAGAAGAGAATCTATGGCAGATGATCATATAGAATTTGTTCGTCGTAAAAATGAGAACGGCTATTGCTATTTCATCGTAAACAGGAGCAATAAGAATATTGATGGATGGATCCCGCTGCAAATAAAAGCTATTGCTCTTGCCATGTTCAATCCTTTAACTTTGGAAAAGGGCCTGTTGAAAATGCGCGTATCCAATAACGGAACAGAAGTGTATCTGTCTTTGAAACCTGATCAGTCTGTCATCATTCAGTCTTATTATTCTGCAATAAAGGCCAATGCTTATCCAACATGGAAAACAAATGCTGATGCCAAAGAATTAACCGGCGTATGGACAGTAAAATTTGTTGATGGAGGTCCCACTTTACCAAAACAGTATCAAACGAAAGAATTACGATCATGGACAGAACAAGACGGTGATGAAGTGAAAAATTTTTCAGGCACTGCTGAATATTCCATCTCATTTACAAAACCCAATGATAGTTCTAAAACATTTTTACTGGATCTGGGTAAAGTTCATGAAACTGCCGAAGTATTTTTAAATGGTAAACTATTAAGGAAACTGATTGGACCGGATTATTCCGTTATCATTCATGCTGCAGAATTAAAAAAAGAAAATTCATTGCAGGTAAGAGTTTCAAACCTGATGGCGAATAGAATTGCTTACATGGATAAGAATAATATCAGCTGGAAGAAATTCAATAACACCAATTTCCCTGCAAGACTTGCACAGAACAGAAATGCGAATGGTTTATTTACTGCTGTAAAATGGCAACCGAGAATATCAGGTCTATTAGGTCCTGTTAACATTGAAAGTATAGAACTGAAAAAATAAGATCAGCACATGTCAGCAAACAATGAAATAATTACTGTAACAGCATTAGCAATGAAAGACTGCTTTACAGAGATATTATTGAAAGAAGGATTTGAAAAAGACAATGCTTCTGTTTGTGCTGATATTTTTACCGCAAACAGCATCGATGGCATTTATAGCCATGGTGTGAATCGTTTTGCAAGATTTATAAAATATGTTCGTGATGGTTTTGTAAACCCTGCTGCTGTTCCAACATTACAGCATGCATTTGCCGGTATTGAGCAATGGAATGGAAATCTCGGGCCGGGTACTTTAAATGCTTTGCACGCAACAAAAAGGGTCATGCAATTGGCGATGAAACATGCTATTGGTTGTGTTGCATTATCCAATACCAATCACTGGATGCGTGCGGGCAATTATGGATGGCATGCTGCGAAAGCTGGTTATGTATTTATTGGATGGACCAACACTACTGCAAACATGCCTGCATGGGGCGCGATAGATATAAAACTTGGCAACAATCCGTTAGTGATGGCATTGCCCTATAAAGATGAGGCGATCGTTTTAGATATGGCCATGTCCCAATTCTCGGTAGGTCAGATGGAAATGACTGCCATGAAAAATGAAAAATTATCTGTCAATGGTGGTTTTGATAAAAACGGCAATCTGACAAATGATCCATCCGATATCCTTGCTACAAGAAGACTATTACCTATTGGTTATTGGAAAGGCAGCGGATTGGCGCTCTTGCTTGATCTTCTCGCTACAATTTTATCCGGAGGCTTATCAACTTCTGAAATAAGTAAAGAAAACGCAGAACGCGGATTGTCTCAGGTATTTATTGCAATTGATATTTCTAAACTCAGTAATCAATCATCTATTAAACAGGTTGTTGAAAATATTATCACCGATTATCATGGATCAATTCCTGCAGATGAATCCCAAAAAATAACTTATCCGGGAGAACGTGTTTTACAAACAAAGCAAAAAAATATTATCGATGGAATACCAGTATTGAAAAAAGTATGGGATACTGTTTTAGAATTACAAAATGGCACAGCCGATCTCACAGGCATCCGTTATACTTAAATCGAAATGAAAATGTACAAACTTATTATTGCCCTATGCTTATGTTCTGTTTCTGAAATAACAGCACAAACCAAAGAAATAAAATATTTATCCGGAACCGGAAGTGACCATACAGTTGCATGGGACTTCTTTTGTTCGGGAGGAAGACAAAGCGGTTATTGGACCAAAATTCAGGTTCCTTCCTGCTGGGAACAGCAAGGATTTGGCAACTACAATTATGGCCGTGATTATAAGACCTATGGAAAAGACTTTCGCTTTAACGACGAGAAAGGATTGTATAAATATCAATTCAATATTCCTGCTGCATGGAAAGACAAAGAAGTATTTATCGTATTTGAAGGGAGCATGACAGATACGGAAATAAAAATTAACGGCAAATCCGCAGGTGTTAAACATCAAGGTTCTTTTTATCGTTTCAAATACAATATCACCGATAAAATAAAAACAGGCAGTTCCAACTTACTAGAAGCTACAGTTAGTAAAATGAGTGAAGATGTAAGTGTGAATAATGCAGAGAGATTAGCAGATTACTGGATATTCGGTGGCATCTATCGTCCTGTGTATTTAGAAGCTGTCCCTAAAGAACATATTGACCATATTGCCATCAAAGCAAATGCAGACGGCAATTTTGCGATGCAAGTGTTTGTAAAAAATATTCAGCAACAGCGAACTATTGTTGCCAATATTCTTGATGCAAAAGGAAAAACAGTTTCTTCAGTAAATATCAAGGCTAATAAGAATGATTCGGTCATCATACTGAATACAAAACTCGATCATGCGTTAGCCTGGACTAACGAAACTCCAAATTTGTATAAAGTAAATGTGTATCTGAAAAGCACAGATAAAAATATTTATCAAACATCAGAAAAATTCGGTTTCAGAACCATTGAAATAAGGCATGGCGATGGTATCTATCTGAACGGAGTGCAAATAAAGATGAAAGGGACCAACCGTCATTGCTTCTGGCCCGAAACAGGAAGAACTCTAAACGACAGTATTCAATTGCTGGATGTTCAGCTATTAAAAGAAATGAACATGAATGCGGTGCGTTGTTCGCATTATCCGCCTGATGTAAAATTTTTAGAACTCTGTGATTCATTGGGATTATATGTATTGGATGAATTAGCGGGTTGGCAAAAAGCATATAGTACAAAAGCAGGCCGACCCTTAATAAAAGAAATGGTGACCAGAGATCTGAATCATCCATCCATCATTTTCTGGGACAATGGAAATGAGGGCGGCACCAATAAAGAACTGGACAATGATTTTGGTTACTATGATTATTCCAATCGTCCCGTGATTCATCCGCATCATAAACCGGGCAATGCTTTCAATGGAATTGATTGCGACCACTACGAAGACTTTTACAGTACTCAAAGAAAATTGAATGACAGTTTGATCTATATGCCTACCGAATTCCTGCATTCGCAGGATGATGGTGGCGCAGCTTCAGGTATGAGTGATATCTGGGAACTGCATTGGAATGGCAAAAGAAGCGGCGGCGGTTTTATCTGGGCAATGCTGGATGAGGGAGTAGTAAGAACTGATTTCAATAATGTGGTAGATGCCAACGGTGTGAATGCTCCTGATGGTATACTGGGTCCGCATCGCGAAAAAGAAGCAAGCTTTTTTGCATTGAAAGAGATCTTTTCTCCTGTCAGAATTCAGATGAAAGAATTACCGAAAGATTTTAAAGGAATTATTGAAGTAGAAAACCGGTATCATTTTACCAATATGAACCAATGTTCTTTTAAATGGGCATTGGTCAATTATAAGCAGCCACAGGATAAGTCTGCAGGCTTTACAGTTGAGAAAAAAGGAAATGCGACAAGCGAATCCATTGTATCAACTGCCAAGGGAAATATCAGCCTGCATCTTCCAGAAGATTATACTAAATATGATGCTTTGATATTGCTGGCAACTGATCCTTTCAAAAAAGAGATCTATAAGTGGATCTGGAAAATAAAAAGCAATGAAGCAATAGTAAAAGAGATCATCGTAAAAAATGACAGTACAAGTTTTGTATCAGAGAATGATTCAACTTATATTTTAAAGGGAACTGATGTTACTATTACTATTGATAAAAAAACAGGCATGCTCCTGAATGCGAAAAATAGAAAAACCGAGAACCTGTCTTTCAGTAAAGGCCCAGTTTTTGTGCAGGGCAATTCAACTGTTCTTTCATCCAAATTATACAAAGAAAATAACGATCAGGTTGCAGACTTTACATGCAGCGGCAATGTAAATTATATCAAATGGAAAATGCAGGGCAGTGGATGGGTTAGTGTAGAATATGAATACAACCTCAAAGGAAGCTATCCATTTGCCGGCGTTAGTTTCAGCTATCCTGAAAATTTTATTCTTGCTGCCAAATGGCTGGGTAAAGGGCCTTACAGACAATGGAAAAATCGTGTAGCCGGAACGCCTGTTAATGTTTGGCAGAATCTATACAACAATACACAAACAGGATATTCACCCATGATCTATCCTGAATTCAAAGGTTATTACGGAGATATTGTATGGATGGAATTCAATACAGTTGAAGGCAAATTTTATGTTGCCAGTCAAGATCCCGGATTAAATGTTCGTTTGTTTGATTTTTATGGATTAACAGGTCCTAAACCTTTCCCTGAATTACCCCCTGGGAATATTTCATTTTTGGATTGTATACCACCCATGGGAACAAAATTGGCTTTGAACCTAAGTACGAATACAAGTGTATTAGGCCCGCAAAGTGAATTGACCAAGATCAGCGGCCCCATAAAAAGAACACTATATTTTTATTTTGGTCTGCTCAAGACAGAAAATAGTAAAGAACAATACAGCAGACCGGCAATAGATAATGTATTTTAAAATTTTCAGGATGAGTCAGGATAGTTTTCGGATTACAAACAATTAGCTTTCACTTCAAACAAACTTGCTTTATGTTCTATAGAAATAAAATTGTCAAACAGTTCTTTTCTCTTTTGCTGATCAATTGTTTTTTTGTCATAGTAACTATGGCACAAACTAAATTGGATTGGGTCTCTAAAGTGGGTGCAACAACATTCCCTTCTTCGCAAAAAATATTCAATGTAAATAGATACGGAGCCAAAGTCAATGATATAAGTGTTACTGCAACAAAGTTCATTCAGGAAGCTATTGATGATTGTGCAAAACAGGGAGGAGGTATTGTAACATTCAATAGCGGTGTCTATAAAATGGGTGCCATATACTTAAGATCAAATGTGCATCTAAGAATTGATAAAGATGTATTGATCCTTGGTTCGCAAAACTTTGATGATTACCCAGAGATGGATACCCGCATAGCAGGCATTGAAATGAAATGGCCCGCAGCATTGATCAATATCATTGATGTAAAAAATGCTGCTGTAACAGGTGAAGGTATCGTAAATGCAAGAGGTAAATTTTGCTGGGACAAATACTGGAAAATGCGTAAAGACTATGATGCCAAAGGCTTGCGTTGGATAGTGGATTATGATGCAAAAAGAGTAAGAACCTGCCTGGTGCAGAATTCATCGAATATCACATTGAAAAAAATAACTTTCAAGAATGCCGGTTTCTGGACAGTTCAATTATTGTATTCGCAGCATTTAACGGTTGATGGCGTGATCATTAAGAATAATGAAGATGGTAATGGACCAAGTACCGATGGCATTGATATAGACTCATCCACATGGACATTGATCGAGAATTGTGATATTGATTGTAATGATGATAATTTCTGTTTGAAATCAGGTCGTGATTGGGACGGGCTTCGTGTGAACCGTCCAACGGAATATGTGGTCATTCGTAAATGTTTGGCACGCAAAGGAGGCGGATTGGTGACCTTAGGCAGTGAAACATCCGGCGGCATATTACACGTGCTGGCAACCGATCTTACTGCAAGACATACAGACAATGGATTGCGTATCAAATCTGCAACAACACGAGGAGGGACCATTGAAGACATTTATTTTCAAAACATCACAATGGATTCAGTAAAGTTCATTTTCAACTATACATTAAACTGGAATCCTTCCTACTCCTATTCTGAATTGCCCAAAGGAATTCAATTCGATTCTATTCCCGCACATTGGAAATCGATGCTGCAAAAAGTAACACCCGTTGAAAGAGGGATTCCGCATGCCAAGGATATTTATATAGACAATGTAAATGTCAGTAATGCACAAAATATATTCACCGCAACAGGACTTGAACAATCTTATCTGACCAATTTCGTATACAGCAATTCAAACTTGCAGGGTGATCTTTTAGGTGTGATCGAATTTACCAAGGGATGGAAATTCTACAATGTAGTGATGGATGTAAACAAAAGCAAGCCTATAACTAAGCCTCAGTCAAAAGAAGTAGAAGAAAGATTAAAACAATAATTGCAGCATTCAAAAAATTGTATGAAAAGAATAAAATTACTTTTTCTGTTTCTTGCATTCACAGCCCTTGCATTTACCTTAAAAAAACATAGGCCTGTATTATATATCATTGGCGACAGTACAGTAAAGAATGGAGACGGCAAATCAAGCAATCAATTGCAGGGATGGGGAAGTTTTATGCAGGATTATTTTGACAGCACAAAAATAGATATACAAAATCATGCCATTGGCGGCAGAAGCAGTCGTACTTTTCTGACTGACGGTAGATGGGATAAGATCTTAGCATCACTACAAAAAGGTGATTATGTGATCATGCAATTCGGACATAATGATGGCGCTGCATTGGATGATACAGCAAGGGCAAGAGGTACCATTAAAGGAATTGGAGATGACAGTACAGATATCTATAATCCCATTCGAAAACAAAAAGAAACAGTGTATACTTATGGATGGTATCTGCGCAAATATGTGAACGACACAAAAGCAAAAGGGGCTCTTGCCATTGTTTGTTCACCCATTCCGCGAAATGACTGGAAAGATGGTAAAGTGCTGAGAAGTAATGAAAGTTATGCTTTATGGGCTAAGCAGGTAGCAGAACAAACCAATGCTTTTTTTATTGATCTCAATAATTTGATAGCTGATGAGTTTGAAAAAGTAGGTCAAACAAAAGTGAATGGATTTTTCCCTCAAGAACACACCCATACCAATAAAGAGGGTGCGCTATTTAATGCAAATATGGTCGTTGAAGGATTAAAAGAAATGCCCTCCTGCAGGCTAAATAAATATCTCTCCAAAAAATAAAATACCGAGGTCACTATTACTAAGAGCAGATATTGGGCAGTTCAAAATCAGGCTCTGCAATTTTCTGGTTATCCTTTCTTCGAATCAGCTAAAAAAGGTATTTGGGTCAATCAGATCCGGATTGTTCCATCATTAATTATTCCTCCTCTTTTTTTTGTTCTCCAATATCATCGTAATTTGTAAAAAATTATTGAATGGCTTCAGAAATCAAATGCCCTAATTGCGGACACGAATTCGATCCCGGCGATTCTTTCAAAAAAGAAGTGCAGGAACAATTGCGTTCGCAGATGGAAGACTGGAAAAAGAAAAAAGAAAAGGAATTCACCGATAAGGAAACAGAATTTAAGAAACAATTACAGGAAGAACTGCAGGAATCATTGCGCAAAAGCATTGCAGGCGATTATGAGAATCAACTAAAGATGCTACAGGAGTCTGCTGCTGCCAATGAAGAAAAACTAAAAGACTCACGCAAAAAAGAACTGGAATTTTTACAAAAAGAACAATCCCTTAAAATAAAAGAAGAAGAATTGCAATTAACACTGCAAAGACAGTTGATGCAGGAAAGAGAAAAACTAAAAGAGCAGTTTCAGAAAGAAGAGAATGAAAAAATAAGCTTAAAGGATCAGGAATACCAGTTGAGGATGCGTGAGATGGAAAAGCAAATTGAAGACCAGAAACGCCTGGTTGATGAGATGAAACGAAAGGCAGAACAGGGTTCCATGCAATTGCAGGGTGAAGCTCAGGAATTGTTACTGGAAGAACTGTTACAATCAACTTTTCCTTTTGACAAGATAGAAGAAGTGGGTAAAGGTGTTCGCGGCGCAGACTGCATTCAAATTGTACGCAATCAATTTGGAAATGAAGTTGGAAAGATCATTTATGAAAGTAAACGCACCAAAGATTTTGCGAACGACTGGATCGAAAAATTAAAGACCGATATGCGCAGTCTGGGTGCCGATGTTGCAATGATCGTTACACAGTCTTTACCGAAAGATATGGAACGCTTTGGAGAAAAAGAAGGCGTATACATTTGCACATTTGCCGAAGTAAGAAGTGTTGCCTTATTATTACGCAATGCTTTATTGAAAATATTTGAAGCAAAGAAAAGTCAGGATAATAAAGGAGATAAGATGGTGATGTTGTACGATTATCTGACCAACTCAGAATTCAGCGAACAATGGAAAGCGATCCGCGAAGGTTTTATGAGTATGAAACTATCCATCCAGAAAGAACGCGATGCGATGGAAAAATTATGGAAGGCACGTGAAAAACAATTGGAGAAAGTGTTATTGAATGCAGCACATATAAAAGGTTCCATTGAAGGCATTGCAGGTACAGATGTGAATATGAATCTCATTGATGATACGGATGCATTACTGTTAGAATAATGATTATGATCGAGATAAAGAAAGAAAAAGATTACATAGAAAAACCAAGCAGAAAGAAACCCATCTTCCTTGTTAGCAACCAACTGCGTAATTACCTGACAGATTACGGCAGAGAAATTAATTTACCCGCAACCTATGAAGACCTGCGTCGTTTTACCTATACCGTTCCCATTAAAGGAAAAGATGGCAAAGACAGTTCCTGGGAAAGGGTCTCATATGATATGCGTGAATGGGATTTTTTGCGGGAGAACTTAGTGAAGAACTATGCGATCCTAAAAACAAAAGGCGATCTGGAATATGTGAATCACTTAGATGTTGCAGCAATTGATTTTTGTTTTTTCGGGAACAGCCAGCCTTTCCGTATTCGAATCATCAATAAATACAATGCCAATTTCGATCATTATTATATCAAGCAAGCAGATGAAAGTCGTATCTATGGTTTGGAGTTAGAGCATTTACTATCACCCAACCGTATCACTTATTTTACCGATCATAACACTTTGGTGGAAGAACATATTCCAGGTATTCCCGGAGATATTTTTATAAGCGATTATCTCAATAGCCCTGCAACCAATCAGATCCGTTTGGCTAAGGAATTTGTAAAATTCAATGAACGTTGTTTTACAACTCTGCTAGGCGATATGCGCAGTTATAATTTTATTGTAAGCATTACGCCTGATGTCTTGAATTATCAGTATCGTTTCCGAAGTATTGATTTTGATCAGCAATCTTATGAAGGCAGAAAGAATTTATACCTGCCTCAATTCTATAAAGAAAATAAACCCTATGTTGATATTGTAAGCAAACACCTGAACAAGGAATCCATTGCACAATATCAGGCGGAAGAAAGAACATTGATGGCATTCCGTTTAAATTCTGCTAAATACAGAGTAAAGGAATTGTTAGACATCATGACAAAAGAAGATATTTCAAAGAAAGAAAAGATCGATCAATTGAAAACAGAATTAGCTGAACATTTTCAGCAGCCTTCTTTTTTAAAAGCGACTACGATGGGACAGATCGTGAAAATGCAATTGAGACAAACACTCAGGAAAAGTCTCACCTTTATTCCAAAATCAAAAGCGAAGATCGCGGATTAAACACATAGAAACATAGTTAAGAAAAGAGAACATAGAATTATTCTATGTTCTCTATAATTTCTATGTTTAAATATTGGCTGCTTCCGTTGAAAGCCATACCAAACAAATATCAGGCATTTGTTTATAGTGCAATTCTAATGGCACATTCATGGATTGACGAATAAATCTGGTTTGAATGATGCCTTCTTCTTTTAAATCAAACTGTTTGATCCGCAGCATTTTACTGAAATCAACCTCTCCCCAACCCCACCATTTGAACATGGCTTCTTTGACAGACCAGAGAAGAGTCGGGAGTTTATAGTCGGGAGTCAGGAATACTGAGTCAGGTGTCGGGAGTTGGATACCTTGAATCTTATTACTTGTTTCTTGCTCCTTGCTCCTTGTTTCTTGTTCCTTGTTCCTTGGATCTCGTTCCTTGTTCCTTGGATCTTGAATCCCAAATATTTCTAATTCTTCCGGATGCAAATACTTATGCGCGATCTTTAAAACTTTCGGTGTAGGAATTTCAATATCAATGCCTACTCTTTGAGTACTGCTTACAATAGCTGCAGCATAATTTCCACAATGTGATATGGAAAAGTGATATTGCTCGTAAGGCAGGTATGGTTTTTTTGTATCAGCGATCAATATTTCTTCAAAAGGGAAATCAGGAAAAAGGAACCGAAGCAAATATCGTCCGGCTAAGTGTTGCAGGCGTTTATGCGGATGTGTGATCTCACGCTGCAAAGGCACTTGTTCTAAAAAAAAATAAGCATCTTCTTCTATTTTCCAAATTGCCAGTTTGGTTGTATCGTTAATATTATGTTGATAAAATAAAGCCAAAGTGATTTAAGATTTACGATTGCAGATTTACGATTTATATTGCAAACTCTTGCTGAATTTTATTCTGGAAGTTGAAGTGTGCGACGCAACTTCAGCTTCATTAAAAATCAGAAGCCGGTAACAAAAAAATGAAAAATGATATTAACCGATAAGAGAATTTTAGAGGAAATGGAAAAAGGAACCATCAAAATCGTTCCTTATCATCGTGAAGATCTGGGAAGTAACAGTTATGATGTGCATCTGGGTAATACATTGGCTAAATATGTGGATGCCGAACTGGATTCAAAAAAGCACAACAAAATAGAATGCTTTGAAATACCCGAAGAAGGTTTTGTATTGCATCCTCATGAATTTTATTTGGGCGTTACATTAGAGTATACAGAAACACATGCCCATGTTCCATTTCTCGAAGGCAAATCTTCTACCGGCCGTTTGGGCATTGATATTCACGCTACTGCAGGAAAAGGAGATGTTGGTTTTTGCGGCAACTGGACATTGGAAATTTCTGTAAAACAACCCGTAAAAGTGTATAAAGGAATGCCGATAGGTCAATTGATCTATTTTCCTGTTGATGGTGAAATTGAAGTGAAGTATAATGAGAAGGGAAATGCTAAATATAGCGGTCAGCCTAACAAGCCTGTTGAAAGTATGATGTGGAAGAATAAGTTTTAGGAAGTCATAAGTGATAAGTGAGCAGAAGCTTTTCAACTTATTACTTATAACTTAACACTTACAACTTTCCGTACTTCTTTTGATACGCCAATAACCAACCAATTATTTCATTATAACTGTTGATGCCGGCTAATTGTTTATTCATTTTTAAGTATTGGTCATATACATTCGAAACCAGTGGAGATATTTTATTTTCCCTTTTATAAAAGAACTCCCGTATTTCTTTACGGTCTTTTCTAACTAAAGAATCCAGATTGGTTTTATTCTCTTTGAGCACTTTCTTCAACCCATTGATATCCCTATCCAGGATGAATAATTTGATTTCTTCTCGCTGGGCATAATCAAACATATCCATATAAACAGAATAACGGAAATAGACATCCGAAGAAGATGAAGCAGATAAATAGCCTACAAAATTCGCTTCACTTTCACTGGCATAACCTAACTGATGCGCCATTTCATGAGAAACGATATAGGGGATCAACACCTTGGGGACGTCATTACGTACTTGCGCTTCTCCAGTGAACGGATTATAATAACCTGTAAAACCGAAATAGTTCCCCAAAGGGCTGTACAAACTTGATTTAACAGACGGTATTTGATAGGAAAGAAATGAAAAATAAGCTGCAATAGTTTTATAATTGTTTTCAGCCCCCTCATAGATCAGTTTCACGGATGGCTGGGGCAACACTGTATCTTTGATCTGCCTTCTGCAGTCATTTACTTTCAGGATCAGTTGATTGGTCAATACAACGACTTCTTCTTTGCAATATTCTTCCTGCTGCAGTTTTAATTGATGTTCAATGCCAAGCCTACTGTAATTCAATCCCCATAAAATATTGAACCAAATGTAGATCCACAACAACCCTATTGCCCATTTAGAAACGGCAGCACCAAATCTTGCCCAATTGAATTGCCTTTTAATGATCAAAATGATCCCCCGTACCAGGCTTATGAATATGGAGAATGCGAATAAAATGTATAGTATGTCTCCCAAACTGAAGGGGATCCATCCGGTAATATTCCTCAAAACCAGGGAAATTTGGACATACCAGTTGCTGCTATAGGTCTTTTCGATCCAAAATGGGAAAATCTGCAGTATTTGAATGGCAGCCACCAACAGCACAGGAACAGCCCATTTTACCCAAAAATGCCATACAGATAGTGTATTTGTTTTATTTGATTTCATAAATCTGTCATAAAGGAACTAATTATTGACATAAATCCAATTTTCCTTTTGCCTTTTGCCCCCGTTACCTTACCTTTGCCCACCCTAAAAATCCGAACATGAGCCATCGTAGGGAATTTGAAATAGCATTTGTGGGTCTGAAGCCGGGTGTTCATGTATTCGAATACAGGATAGAGGATAAGTTCTTTGTACCTTATGGTGAACAGGATTTTAAGAACTGTTTGAGTGATGTAAAGCTGAGTCTTGACAAGAAATCGAGTTTCATGCAATTGAAATTTGACCTTACTGGCACAGTGGATGTGATCTGTGATAAATGCGGCAACAGTTTGAACA
>CAIKTE010000355.1 GCA_903830285.1 uncultured Chitinophagaceae bacterium
CGATGTATTTATTTTACATGAACAGTTGATTTTTCAAAATACAATCCTTCGGTATATTAATGATTATTTCACAATTTCAGATTCAATTGCTCAGGAAACTGATAAAGCTATAAATGATCAATTCTTATCCTTAGATACAATATCAAAGGAAGTGAATAGAAGTTTTCAGGATTCATTTAGCTGGTTTGAAATGTTCGGATCGAAGGAAATAAATAAATCATTATCAGATTCGTTCACTCTTACTGATTCATTTGTGAAGCAATTACAAAGGATGCTTCAGATTATAAAAGGATTTTTCTATCATAACCTTTCGATAAGTTCAAGTATAACCAGAGCAAGTGAATTAAGTTTATACAGTACAGTTTCAAAACAGTTTATTTTATTATCTTCAGTTCATGCCTTCTAATCAGTTTTACATTGGGGAAACAGCTGTTTTTAATATTGAAATACGGAACCAGTTTTCAAGAGATTTGGTTGATCCTGATTCAGTACAGATTACAATAGTTAATGACGAAGTAGTAGTTGATGGTGAGAATATGGACAAAAGCTCATCTGGGGTATATACTTATAATTTTACAGCTGAAATAACCGGTATTTTCGCAGCTACTTATAAGGTTACAGACGGGGGAATTGTTACAATTGCAAAGGATCAAATTAACATTATAAACTAATGTCGAGTTCAAAAGCACGTGCGGAGAGGAGAAAGGGTTTGCAGGTTAATTTTGCTGCTAATTCCGGCGGTGGATATGGGCAGGGTAATTCCAATGCAAAGCCTGCAACCGGCAATCAGCCTGGTGTTAATCCCTTCATGATTCCGAAGAAGTCAGGTCTTAATATTATCACATCCTTATTTCCTGATAATTATTATACAATCTGGGATTTAGGTAGTTGGCGCGCAGCATGTGACCAAGCTCAGAAAATGGGGTATCCTGTTTCTTATGCAACGCTCGTGAATTGGTGTTTTGAGGCCTCGACATTTATCCAGAGCTTATTTGTTACTTATGGCGATGGTATTTCAAGAGTTCCCTGTTACCTGGTTGATGAGAAAGGTAATAAAAATGAAGTATGGACAGATGAGGTTTGTAATTCTAAATGGTTTCATGACCTTCGCAAAGAGATTGTATGGTCAAATTTCTGGGGGTTCACCGGATTAAATATAGACCCTTTACAGAATAAAACATATAAATATCCGATGTCTCAGATTGATCCCATTAACAGGATGTTAAGGGAATCAACATATAATTTTACTGATGGCATGGACTTTGCCAAAACTCCGAATCTTCTTTTTGTTCAGCCTTCAACATCTTATGAAAGATTTCTGGGTTGGATGCAACCTATTACGCGAGAGTTTATAATGATGAACATGAATTCTCTGAACTGGGTTCAGGCCGGTAAAAGATTAGCCTTTCCGCTTCTCTCGATTGGCTATCCGCAGGGAGTTGAATCATTAAGTAATGCAGGTAGTTTACAGAATGTCTTCCGTGAGGAAGCTGAGGCTTATGCCCGAGACCTTGACCCTTCTAAAACATTATTAAGTCCTTATACCATTGATCAGAACGGAAAACGGGAATATGCTATTGATCTTGAATCACATGATACCGGCGGCGGTCGCGGTCAGGCTCATAAGATTTATGAAG
>CAIKTE010000356.1 GCA_903830285.1 uncultured Chitinophagaceae bacterium
AGCCCCGTAAAAATTTCTTACAGCTTCAGAAGAATCAAGAACGCTGCTGAGAAATGCAATTTCTCGCTTAAGCTCTTCCGGCTGAAGTACTTCTTTTTTGGTCAATAAAAGCAGATCTCTGTTTAATGAATCCATAGTCTGATTAGATCGGTTTTCGCTCAGGACACAAACATTGTTTTTTATGACTTGATTTAGAAAATACGCCACAAGAAGCATAGCTTGTGCTTAGCAATAACAGAACAATGATAAATTTGTTTATTCTTGTTTTCATAAACTATCTTCTAAATTAGTGTTTTCACCCAGAAAACAGTAAGTCAAATACATTGTCAGCTAAAATTAACATAGAAAAAGTATTACTATCTCCGTTGGATTGGGGAATGGGACACGCAACCCGTTGCATACCTATTATCCGATCTTTATTGTCTATCGGATATAAAGTATTGATCGCAGCCTCGGCAGAACAAAAAAAATTTTTACAACAGGAATTCCCTCATATAGAGTTTATTGAATTAAAGGGTTACGGAATCCGTTACAGCAAAATCAGATGGCTTTTCTTTTTTAAGTTGTTATTACAGGCTCCGCGATTTTTGTCAACGATCAAATATGAATATCGCTGGCTGGATAAGATAATTGATGAACATAAAATCGACCTTGTTATCAGTGATAATCGCTTCGGTTTACATTCAAAAAAATGTCCCTGCATTTTTATTACCCATCAGTTAACCATCAAAATGGCTTTTGCGCTGATCGAAACGCTAGTTCAAAAAATAAATTATAGTTATATCAATCGGTTTACTGCCTGTTGGGTCCCCGATGCTGCAGAAAAAATAAATGCAGCAGGTATATTATCACATCCGAAAAAATTACCCGCAATTCCAGTTCATTATATTGGTTTACTATCAAGATTTAAAAAGAATATAGTTGCAGAAAAAAAATATGATTACTGTGTTATCCTTACCGGCCCTGAACCACAAAGAACAATTTTAGAAAAATTGATCTTAAAAGACATTGAAACCATTGCAGGTAAAACGCTACTGGTGAGAGGATTGCCAGCCAGTGAAGAGACCATTCAAACAGCTTCTAATATCGTAATCAAAAACTATCTGCCCGGCATAGAAATGCAACTGGCTTTTGAGCAAAGCGAAACTATTATCAGTCGGAGTGGTTATACCACAGTGATGGAGATATTATCCATGCAAAAAAGATCGATCCTCATTCCCACACCGGGGCAGACCGAGCAGGAATATTTAGCCGGTATATTGCAAAAGCAGGGCCTGATATTCACTATATCACAAAATAAATTCAGCATATTAAATGCTGTTCAACAGGCCAAACAGTTTTCTTATTCCACTATAACATTGCCTGTTTTCAATGATGAAAAACTACAACAGTTAATGCTGCTAATTCAATTATAAAAATTGGATTTACATTTGCCGTATCAACATGAAATCAAATACCAAAGCTCATCTTGCTGTTCTGGCCACTAATTTGCTTTTTGGTGTCAACTATGCAACCGTAAAATATATCACACCTGCTTTTATCCTTCCTTTTGGATTAAACATGGCAAGAGTATTAACAGCTTTGATCCTTTTCTGGATATTGTATCTATTAAAACCAACCAGTTTTAGCATACGTATAAAAGATATACCGCGTTTTATTATTTGTGCTGCATCGGGTGTTACTATTAATCAATTATTATTTATTAAAGGGTTATCACTAACCACTTCTATTCACGCTTCTTTATTATCATTAGGCACCCCCATTTTCATTACCATCATTGCAGCCTGGTTGCTGCGTGAAATGCTGACTCCGGTTAAAATGATCGGATTAACCTTGGGCATAGGCGGTGCAACGATGTTGATTTTATTAAAAGACAGTACTCATAGCGGAACTGATGTCGTGACCGGAGATATTTTAATTTTACTCAACGCCATTTCTTACGCATTTTATATGGTGCTGGTAAGGCCTTTAATGCAAGTGTATAGTCCGGTTCATGTGATTCGCTGGGTATTTACTTTTGGTACTATCATGATCGCACCCTTTGCCTGGCCGCAATTTGCAAGCACAGACTGGAGTGCATTTCAATCAACACATTGGATGGCTTTAGCTTTTGTTTGCATTGGTGCAACTTTCTTCAGTTATCTCTTCAATATTTACGGCATTTCTGTTATCGGAGCTTCTGCCACAGGAAGTTATATTTATACGCAGCCCGTTTTTGCAGCCATCACTTCAATGATCTTTCTAGGGGAAAATATTGATGCCTATAAAATAATCGCAGCCTTATTAATTTTCACTGGAGTATATCTTGTTAATTGGCAAAGAGTGAAGAATTAAAAATCATTTCGTCACAGTTTTGTATTCTATAGATTTTTGCAACAGGAGGCTTCATCGATTTACCTTACTGTCCTTTCTTAGGGTAATCGAAAAAAAGAAACTCTTTTTCTGCTTCTGCAAATAATTTCCAATGGGTAATATTTGCTTTCACAGCAAACATGGCACAAGTAGGCATATCATCGATCTGTGCAACTGTTAGTTCATTTACAAAATCTGTAATGCCCGGATTATGTGAAAAGATGGCGATCGTTTTATATGCATCATCCACTTTACTGATCACATTAAAAAATACAGGGGCTGGTGCATGATATAATTCAGGTACTTTAATGATCGAGTTTTCTTTTATATCAAATGCTTCAGCAAAATAGGCGGCAGTTGTAAATGCACGTTTGGCGGGGCTAGAAATTAATGCATCGATCTTAACTTTTCTATCCAATAACCTTTCTGCCATCATCGGCGCATCCTGATGACCACGATCATTTAATTGTCGTTCAAAATCGCTGTGGAGAATATTATCCCAGTTGCTTTTAGCATGTCTTATGATGATCACAGATTTCATCTATCAAAGCTATTGAGAATATTTTATATACAGATTTCATTCCCCTACAAGGATGAGGTTAATATCCTCTCACATTTTTTCCTTCCATATAATTCAGGAACGCTTTGTTGCAAACCCTGTTACCACCCGGCGTTGGATAGTTTCCCGTAAAATACCAATCCCCGGTATTGGTAGGACAAGATTCATGCAGATCCTCAATGGTTTGATAGATCACTTCAACAGGCAGTTCGATTTCTTGAGGTGTAATCAATTGGGCGATCTTGGCTGATATCTCTTCTGTTGTAAAGGGTTTATACACTTGTCGAACGATATTCTCAGTATGTAATTGATTATTACGTTGCAGCTCTGTACATTTTTCTGTCAGTTGTTTTAAAACATCTTCCATTCCTCTCTCTTTCATTAAAGCAATAGCAGCACGGAATGCAATAAAATCTCCGAGTTTGCTCATATCGATACCATAACAATCCGGATAGCGAATTTGCGGAGCAGAAGAAACAACAACAATTTTTTTAGGTCCCAAACGCGACAACATCCTTACAATACTTTCTTTAAGTGTTGTACCGCGAACAATACTGTCATCGATCACTACCAATGTATCTAACCCCTTGCGAACGGTACCGTAAGTGATATCGTATACATGTTGTACCATTTCATTTCTGTTCACATCTTCAGTGATAAAAGTTCGGAGTTTTACATCTTTGATGGCAATCTTTTCCTGGCGGATCTTTCTGGTGATCATCTCCTGCAGCTTCTCTTCTGTAACATCATTACCCCAATTCAAAATACGCTGTACTTTAATTTGATTGAGATAATCTTCCATGCCTTTCACTAAACCATAGAACGCAACTTCGGCAGTGTTGGGTATATAAGAAAAGATCGTATTCTTCAAATCGTTGTGTATATTTTCCAGAACACGGCGGCTTAAATGATAACCCAGTGCAATCCTTTCTCTGTAGATCTTTTCATCACTTCCTCTTGAAAAATAGATCCTCTCAAAAGAACAAGCTCTTCTTTCTTTGGGTTCAATGATCTGATCTATTGAATAATTTCCTTTATCGTCAATGATCAAAGCATTGCCCGGCATCAGTTCCAGCACTTCATTCTCACCCACATTGAATGTGGTTCTGATTGCAGCACGTTCGCTGGCAGCAACTATAAATTCGTCGTTAACATAATAATATGCAGGGCGAATGCCATGTGCATCGCGCATCACAAAACTGTGCCCGTTACCGATCAAACCACCCACGGTATATCCGCCATCAAATAAGGGGACAGCTTTTTTTAATACTTTGGAAAGATTTGCATTGTTTGGATTCTCTTCATCTTCTTTTACCAGGAAATGATGAATGGTTTCCATCATCGCTGCCAGATCACTTTGCTTCTGAAATTCTCCGGGCTCAATATTCAGCAGATCATATAATTCATCCGTGTTCACTAAATTAAAATTACCCGCCAATGCTATATTTCTTCCAGGCTGAATATTTCTTTTGATGAATGGGTGACAAAATTCAACATTATTTTTTCCTTGTGTGCCATAACGAAGATGACCCATCAATAATTCACCCAATAATGGAAGATGACCCTTCATTAATCCGGGATGTAATTTTATGTCACTCTGATGTTTTTCCAATTCGGCAACTTCCTGGCCGATCTTAAAAAAAATATCAGCAATAGGTTGCTGAGCATTACTTCTGATACGATGTAAAAATGGATAGCCCGGTTCAACATCTAACTTAACCGCGGCAACACCTGCACCATCCTGACCTCGGTTATGCTGTTTCTCCATGAGCAGGTACAGTTTATTCAAACCATACATTACCGAACCGTATTGTTGCAGATAATACGAAAAAGGCTTTCTTAAGCGGATAAATGCAAGGCCGCATTCATGTTTTATTTCGTCACTCATGGTATCTATTAAAAAAGAAGTGGCGAAGTTACAACTCCGCCACATTTCCTAAAGTTAATTATATACAGGTTTAGGTTCCGGCTTTACGGTTTCTGCCAACCATAAGAATTCATGTATAAATGTGTCAATAGTCCCACTGAATGCGATATCCAACAGATTTCCTTCTTCATCAAATTTCTTATCCACGAATGGAGTTACTAACATGAATGGAGAGCCGATTCCAAACAATGCATTGATCAATAATTGCATTTGTTGTGTGGCTCGCATACCGCCCATCGCTCCCGGTGAAGCCGTAACAATGCCAAATGTTTTATGCACCTGCTTAGGGAAATGATCAAACAGATTTTTCATAGCAGGAGAATAGCTTCCATTATATTCCGGTGAAACTAAAATGAATGCATTGGTAGCAAACATTGTTTCAGCCAGTTCTTTCAACCCTTCGGGTGCTTTGTCTACAGAGCTGTATACTTCCTGCAGCATTGCCGGAACCGGATAATCGCGTACATCAATTATATCAATGTTGTGATTGGTTTTCTCTTCTAATACTTTTTTTAAGAATAAAGCCATTCTGAAAGTAATGCTGTTCTTTCTCGGACTTCCTGAAACAATTGTAATATTCATTTTAGCCTTTTAAATTTTTATCCACCCTTTTGTTATCATGGCATCATCGTTGTTCCAAAATACAACAGCAAAATTACCATACTGTTTAATTATTCAAACAATAATTCCGTTTTACATAAATCTATCCAACGCTGCTGTTGATCTCAATTTCACCCAGCAGGGTTTTAGAAACAGGACAAGCTTTTGCTATTTGCAACAAACGTTCTTCTTGCTCTGGGTCTATATGGCCTGTAAATAAAATTTTCCTGGTAAACACTGTTTTATTGTTTCCGATCCTTTCAACATTTACGCTCACTTCAATAGTATCAACCTTCCATTCTTTTCTGTCTGCATACATTCTTAATGTAATAGCGGTACAACTTGCCAATGACGCTTCTAACAGGCCATCGGGAGCAGAGGCTGTATCACCGCCGCCAACAGCTTTCGGTTCATCTGCATAAAATTCATGTTCACCATTTTTCAATGTTAACCTGTAATGTTCTTTTGCAATGCTGGCGGTTGTCATATAAAAGTTTGTTATTTACTTACAATACCTAAATACTTTTCTTTCAATACATAAATTGAAAGGGCATTTAAAGCTACCAGTAAAATCCCGATACCCGGCTGATGTGCGATCAAAACCTCGAACAACAGGATATTAACCGAAATGGGTGCAATTAACAATAATGCCAATGCTCTTGTTGGTTTTATGATCAATAAGATTGCTAAAACAACTTCTAATGTTTTTACTACTCTTAAGAATTCGGTCTTATAGATCACGCCTATAAAAGTTCCTGCATCGCCTGTTGGAAATGGCGCATTGATAAAATGAAGGAAGAAGTTAGACCCAAACACTAAGAATAATAATGCCAGTAAATAAACAGGAATGTTTTTAATGATTTTCATTTTGATATTTTAAAATATTATGCCTGCTTGATCATTTGTACAGCTAAATGCAATTTTACTTCGTCACTTACAACAATGCCACCGGCTTCAGTTGTTGCTGTCCAAACCAATCCGAAATCTTTACGGTTAATCTTTCCACTGATCTCGAAACCTGATTTTACCTGACCATAAGGGTCTGTTGCAGTACCACCGTATTCAACTGTTAGTTCAACCGATTTGCTTACCCCGCGAATAGTCAGATCACCAACTAATTTGTATTCATCATTACTAACTTTATTAAATGAAGTTGATGTGAAACTTAATTTGGGGAACTTTTCTGCTGCAAAGAAATCCTCACTCTTCAAATGACCGTCTCTTTGTTCGTTATTAGTTGAAATACTATCCACGTCTGCTTCAAAGGAAATCTTAGCATCTGTAAAATCTTCTTTGGATGATTCTAATGTTGCATCAAACTTGGTAAAGTTTCCGGTAACATTGGTGATCATTAAATGTTTTACTTTAAAAGTAATTTCACTGTGTGCTGCATCAATTTTGTAAGTTGCCATAGTTGTAAATTTTAGTTGTTTTAAATATTGATATGATTTTTTTAAGATTTAGTTTTCAATCAGTACTCCCATCTTTCCCATTTGATACTCTTTAAATGCCTGCATGATCTCTGTCTGTGTATTCATTACAAACGGACCATGTGCTGCTACCGGTTCATTTATCGGCTCTCCGCTTCCCACAAAAAACAAACTATCTGCATTTGCTTTTATTGAAAATGATTCTCCATCCTTATTGAACAAAGCCATTTGTTTGCTGCTGATCTTTGTTGTTTCATTGATCATGATCTCACCACTCAAAACATAAAATATCGTTTGATGATCTGCCGGAAATGAAAAGCTGAATGTTCCATTCTTTTTCATGTCGCCCATGAATGTGTTCACTTTGGTGAATGTAGGTATGATCCCTTTTACGCCGTTTAATTCTCCTGCAGGAACTCTGATGGTAGTTAATCCGTCATCCGTTTTGATGGTTGGTGTTTCTTCTGCACTTGCTGGATAATAATGCGGTATATCCATCTTATGAGCAGCAGGCGTATTAACCCAAACCTGCAACAGTTCCTGCTTTCCGCCATATTCAAAAATATTTTCAGGAACTCTTTCGCTGTGAATGATCCCCATTCCGGCATGCGTCCATTGTGTGCCGCCTTCATAAACAATATGATCATTCCCTCTGCTGTCATGATGATGCACACCCCCTTTGTATATAAAGCTGATAGCACTAAATCCTCTGTGCGGGTGCGGACCAACACCCTGCAATTTGATCGGAATATTTTTATCTGCCACTGCAATACCATGATGAAATAATAAAAATGGATTTTCAAAATCACCATAGGGTAATAATTCCTGCACTTGTATAGTCCCCACATTTGTCGGGTGACCGCTAATTATTTTATGTACTGTTTTCATTTTAGTCTTTAATTAATAGCATGGGAACATCGATCAATAATAGTTCTGTATCGCTGTTAGCTGTAATGTTGAGCATATCTGTTTCTGAAATACCCAGGCCATCTCTTTCATTCAATGCAATTCCATTGATCGTAACATCGCCTTTAATTACAAAAGCATATACACCATTGTCTTTTTTATGAATTGAATAATCAACTGTAAATCCTTTAGAAAGATTTGCCAGTGAAAACCATGCATCCTGATTGATCCAAACCGCATTCGCATCATCCGGTGCAACAACTGTCAATATTTTATTGATACGATCTTGGGGTAAGAATGATTTCTGATCATAGCGCGGCTCGATATTATATTCTTTAGGCATTACCCATATCTGCAGGAATTTTACATCCTGATCATGATTGGCATTTGTTTCACTATGCGTAATACCGCTTCCTGCACTCATGATCTGAACATCATGCTGGCGAATGATCTTATCTCTGCCTGTACTGTCTTTATGATGAAGGTCTCCCTGCAATGGGATGGAAACAATTTCCATATTATCATGCGGATGTTTTCCAAAGCCCATACCCGCTTTTACACTATCATCATTTAAAACACGCAGTGCACCAAAATGCATTCTTGACGGATCATAATAGCCCGCAAAACTGAATGTACGATAACTATTCAACCAACCGTGATTGGCATGACCTCTTGTGTTTGCTTTATGTACTATTGTTTTCATGATCTTTTATTTGGTTTTAAATACGTGTATATACACGTATTTGAGCAAAAAAATTATATCTCTGTTTCTCTTACTTTCTCCAATAATGCGTTTAATGTAGCGGCTTCCTGATTATTGATAGGAACAAGGCCATCCATCAGTTCATTCACTTTTTTATTGCAGGACTCCAGTATAGTGATGCCCGCCTGTGTTAAAGTGATCACTGTTTCTCTTTTGTCGATGGCAGAATTGCTGCGCTTTACCAATTTTTTTAATTCCAGCCGGTCAATGATCCTGGGTACATTAGAACTTTTCTCGATCATTCGGGAAGCAATATCACGTACACACATTTGGTCTGGGTATTTCCCTTTCAAAATTCGTAATACATTATATTGTTCATGTGTTAATCCAAACTCCTTTAACTCTTTAACGGTAATTGTCTTCAACCACCATGCCGTATATAAAATGTTTAACCCTGCTTTATGCACTTCGTTCTTGAATTTAGTACTTTGTATGGCGATTTCTAATTTCACAACACAAATGTATGTACATACATTCAATTTTCCAAATTATTCCTATAAATAAAAAATCCTGCTCTAAGAGCAGGATCTAATCAATATCATCACATTAGTTTCTGGCAGCGTATTTCCACCAATCAGAAAGGCTGCTGCAGCCCGAAAATTCTTTATCGATAGAAATATAATAATTAGGTAAATGCTCTTTAAACCACTTTTCTAATTTTTCCTGTTTCTTGTCTTCCAATGCCCTTTGTGCAATTTTATTATAATCTTCTTTCAGGTTTTCACGATGCGGTGAGGTCCTTGTTTTTAAATAAACCACACGTACCAGTTTTCTACCTCTTTCGTCAATATAATACTGAGGCTTTGAAAATTCACCGGGCTTCAGATCTTTGATGATGATCACCATATCCTTATCCAATTGATCGATGGTAACATAAGTTGAACCGTCTCTTCCCTGAACAGCACCACCATTGAATTTACTGTTCTCATCATCACTGTATTTGTTGATGGCTTCCCCAAAAGTTAATTCATGTGCATTTAATCTGGACCGGATAGAATCTAATTTTGCCTCAGCCAGTTTCACTTCCTCATCAGTTACCGGCGGTATTTTTAAAATATGCCTAACCACTGCATCATCACCGGCACGGCTGATCAGTTGTATAATATGCAAACCGAATTTAGACCTGATCACATTGGAGATCTGTCCTTCTTTTAATTTAAATGTTGCTGAAAGAAAAGTAGGATCCCACATGCCTTTATCGTTACGATTCAAGGTTAATGTACCACCTTGCTTTTCTGTTCCCTGATCATCAGAATACAGTTTAGCTAACTGATCGAATTTTTTGGTACCTGCTTCCACCTGTCTTTTGTATTCGTACAATTGTCTGGAAACATATTCGTCAACATCCTTGTTTGATTTAGGGATCAGCAGAATTTGGCTCACTTCGATCTCAGTTTCATAATACTGTAAACTGTCTTTCGGTATTTTTTCAAAATATGCTTTTACTTCTGTAGGTGTGATCTTAAGATTCTCGATGATCTTACCACGCATCTGATCTGCCAACTTTCTTTCTTTAAATGATGATCTGAAGTCTTCTTTGATCTGATAAACCGTTTTACCGGCTATCTCTTCCAAAACATCTTTAGAACCATATTCTCTGATAAAGCCTCTGATCTGATTTTCCAAAGCCGCATCGATCTCATCTTCTGTTACATTGAGTGAATCTTTCTCAGCTTGTAATACCAATGCTTTTTGAATAAGTTGGCCTTCTAAAAAAGCGCATTCAGGATTGGGCGGCAATTGCGCTTCCGTTCCCTGACGCTTAGCATCTGAGATGGCATTTAAGACATCCGAACGCAGAATGATCTTATCGCCCACTTGAGCAACGATCTTATCAGCAATAACTTTCTTCGTCTGCTGCGC
The DNA here is from genome assembly GCA_903830285.1 of uncultured Chitinophagaceae bacterium. Lineage (GTDB taxonomy): Bacteria > Bacteroidota > Bacteroidia > Chitinophagales > Chitinophagaceae > CAIQDX01. The sequence goes on from CAIKTE010000356.1 coordinate 10,401, forward strand.
ATTGGATTGCGTAACAGTCAGCACAACAAAAAAGATAAACAGCAACTTTTTCATAATCAATAAATGAATTCAAAAATAACCTTTCGCAGCTTGTAATAGTTATTGTGAAACGCTTTTAACAAAAAAATTAGCTTCAAGCATATAACCCTGCAAAAGGGTGGCTTGAAGCTAATTGCCGCCAGCTATCGGCTTATAATGTTCTCTTTACTTCTTCTTCTTCGTAAGCAACTATACTGTCGCCAACCGACAGATCCGTATAATTCTTGATCGTTAATCCGCATTCCATATTGCTTGGAACCTCTTTCACATCATCCTTATAACGTTTCAAGCTGCCCAGTTCTGCAAAAGCACCTTCCTGTCTCGGATACAATAAGATACCATCGCGGAACAAGCGGATCTTCGCATCGCGCTTGATCCTTCCATCCAATACAAAGGAACCTGCAACGGTTGCTTTGTCGAATTTGTATACTTCACGTATTTCAACAGTGGCCACTTCTTTTTCCTGGATCTTCGGTTCAAGCATCCCTTCCATCGCACTCTTCACTTCTTCTATCGCATTGTAGATGATACTGTACATCTTAATTTCTACACCTTCATTTTGTGCCAAACGATTTGCCTGCAGTGAAGGACGAACGTTGAAACCAATCAAGATGGCATCAGATGCAGTAGCAAGCAATACATCACTTTCAGAAATTTGTCCTACTGCTTTATGTACCACATTAATCGCGATCTCTGCAGTAGATAATTTCTGTAATGAATCGCTTAACGCTTCTACAGAACCATCCACATCACCCTTGATAATGATATTCAATTCTTTGAAATTACCCAATGCCAATCGGCGTCCGATCTCATCCAGTGTAATATGTTTTCTTGCACGTAAGCCTTGTTCACGCATGATCTGTCCTCTTTTAGCAGCAATTTCTTTTGCTTCAGATTCATCAGCATAAACCTTGAATTTTTCACCGGCCTGAGGTGCTCCGTTTAAACCTAAAATTACAACAGGTGTTGATGGAGGCGCTTCAGTTACACGTTGGTTTCTTTCATTGAACATGGCTTTGATGCGACCAAAATGCTGTCCGGATACGATCAGATCACCCAAACGTAATGTACCGTTTTGAACAAGAATAGTAGCTACATAACCACGTCCTTTATCCAATGATGCTTCAATGATTGTTCCGGATGCTTCCTTATCAGGATTGGCTTTCAGATCTAATACTTCGGCTTCTAATAATATTTTTTCCAATAACAGATCAACATTGACATGTTTTTTGGCACTTAATTCCTGCGATTGAAATTTACCACCCCATTCTTCCACCAGGATATTCATTTGAGATAATTGCTCATAGATCTTCTGAGGATTCGCTCCGTCTTTATCGATCTTATTCACCGCAAAGATCATCGGAACACCAGCTGCTTGTGCATGGCTGATAGCTTCTTTTGTTTGAGGCATTACTGCATCATCAGCTGCAACAACGATCACAGCGATATCTGTAATTTTTGCACCACGGGCACGCATGGCAGTAAATGCTTCGTGACCCGGTGTATCCAAGAAAGTAATATGTTTTCCGTTGGGTAAGGTTACTTCGTATGCACCGATATGTTGTGTGATACCACCCGCTTCACCTGCAACCACATTCGCATTACGGATATAATCCAATAACGATGTTTTACCATGATCTACGTGTCCCATGATGGTCACAATAGGCGGACGACCCACCAATTCTTCCGGACCGTCTTCTTCCTCTTCTTCTTCCATTTCATCCACATCATCCAGATTGATGAATTCAACTTCAAAATTAAACTCACTGGCAACCAACTCAATAACCTCTGCATCCAATCGCTGATTGATAGAAACCATGATACCCAATCCCATACACTTGCCAATTACATCAGCAAAGCTTACGTCCATCAGGTTGGCCAACTCACTTACCGTAACAAACTCTGTTACGTGCAATTTATTGTCTTCTACCATTTCGCCTAATGCATCAGCGGCTTCATCTCGTTTTGCACGACGATATTTTGCTTTTAAGCTCTTACCACGACCGCCTGCTCCTGCAAGCTTGGCCTGTGTTTCGCGTATTTTTTCCTGAATTTCTTTTGCGTCGATCTCTTTGTCCTCACGACGTACATCACGACCTCCGGGTGCTCTGTTTCCACCACGTGGTCCGCCACCGCGTTGAGGACCGCCACCACCGCCTCTGTTAAATCCACCGCCTCCACCGCCTTGATTATTGCGGTTATTGGCCGGAACAATTGGCCTGCTGGCTCCACCGCCTGCTGCAGGTGTGGCTGCTCCTCTGTTAAATCCGCCGCCCGGTTGAACAGCTCTTTGTTGCGGCTGATCGCCACCTTTCTTATCAACGGGAATGCGTTTGCGTTTACGTTTTTCTTCTCTTGTAGGAGGTTTGGGACGTGTATCACTATCCACCGGAAGCTCGATCTTTCCAAGGATCTTGGGTCCGGTAATTTTTTCGATCTCAATATTTTCGATAATCGGGGCTGAATCTTCTTCCTGTACAGGAACTACGGCGGGTTTTATTTCAACAACCGGCGCTTTTTCAACAATAACCTCTTTTACTTTCTCTTTCTTTGGCTCTTCAACCACTTTCTCTTCAGCCGGTTCTTCTTTTTTCTTGGCCGTCTTTTTAGGACGTGTAGAACTGTCAATGGTGCTTAGATCGATCTTACTTAAAACTTTCGGGCTTTCGATCTCCTGTATTTCTATCTTGGTTACTTCAGGTTCCGGTGCTTTTATTTCTTTTACCTGAGGAGGTGGTGCCACCACTTTTACTTCTTCAACTACAACCGGTTTTTCAATTTTTGGTTCTTCTTTTACAACAGGTGCCGGTGGTGGTGCTACCGGTTTTTTCTCTTCTTTTCTAAACGTGATCTCTTCCTCGTCTCTTTTCTTCTTGGGTTCTCCGCTACCGCCTTTTGGAATTTCTACCTGATCAGCTTTGTTCTTTGCAACTTTGTCGCCCTGAAACTCGGCCTGCAAGGCAAAATACATTTCTTCCGAAAGCTTTGCAGTGGGCTTCAGATCATCTTTACTAAATCCTTTCTTTCCTAAAAAGTCAATGATGGTATCCTGTCCAACATTAAACTCTTTAGCTGCGGCTAATAATCTCGGTAATTTCAGTTCTGACATTCAGTTTTTTTATTTTGTCCATCGATCCCGATCTGTACATCGTGATCTTTTATTTTATTATAAGTGAGACCAACTTACGCACTGTAATGATGCATCGTTGTCCAAAGGACTCCTCTCGGAGCGTCACACTTTTGTGCTTTTCAATCCTGATTCAATTATTCCTTATCAAATTCTGCCTGTAATATTTTTCTTACATCATCAATTGTTTCTTTTTCCAGATCGGTTCTTCTTTCCAGATCCTCTGCTGTTAAATTCAATACGCTTCTTGCCGTATCACAACCCACACGTTTAAATTCATCAATGATCCATGTTTCGATCTCATCGCTAAATTCATCCAGGTCAATATCAAATTCATCCGTTTTTTCTTCATCTTCTCTAAACACATCCAGTTCGAAACCCGTTAACTCACAAGCCAATTTGATATTTACACCGCGTCTTCCGATCGCCAAAGAAACCTGATCGGCTTTCAGATATACATCAGCCTGTTTCTTTTCATTGTCAATATTCATGTAACTGATCTTTGCAGGAGTTAATGAACGTTGGATCAACAATTGAATATTTGAAGTGTAATTGATCACATCTATATTTTCATTCTTCAATTCACGAACAATACCGTGAATACGGCTTCCTTTCATACCTACACAAGCACCAACCGGATCGATACGATCATCGTATGATTCAACAGCCACTTTTGCTCTTTCTCCCGGATCGCGAACGATCTTCTTGATGGCGATCAATCCATCGAATATTTCAGGAACTTCTATTTCTAATAATTTTGCCAGGAACAAAGGACTTGTTCTGGATAAGATAATAACCGGTGTATTATTCTTGATATCCACTCTTGCAACAACGGCACGAATGTTTTCACCTTTCTTAAAATAATCCTGAGGTATCTGTTCTGATTTTGGAAGTATCAATTCATTGCCTTCTTCATCGAGTAACAAAACTTCTTTCTTCCAAACCTGGTATACTTCAGCAGAGATGATATCTCCAATTCTGTCGCCATATTTTTTGATCAATACATTTTTCTTCAGGTCACTGATACGGCTTGCCAGTGTTTGTTTGGCAGCAAGAATGGCGCGACGGCCAAAATCGAGCATATCCACTTCTTCATATAATTCTTCTCCTACTTCAAAATCGGGTTCGATCTTTACCGCTTCTGTATAAGCGATCTCGGCTAATGGATCGTTTACTTCTCCGTCTTCAACGATCATACGGCGACGGATAATTTCCAGATCACCTTTTTCAGCGTTTACGATTACATCGAAGTTCTCATCGCTTCCGTATTTTTTGCGCAGTAATGTTTTAAATACATCTTCTACAACTTTCATCATCGTAGGGCGATCTAAGTTCTCTGCGTCTTTAAAATCCTGAAATGCGTCAATCAGATTGATACTTGCCATATCTCGAATGTTTTTTTGTACTTTCTCTTTGCCTTTGATCGTCAATCAAAAACTCAGAATTTAATTTGAATTGTTGTTGATTTTATATGATTAAATGGAATAACCAATTGTTGTGTTACTGCCTTCTTTCCTTTGCCTTCCGTATGTTCTATCAAAATATCCGCTTCTGTTACTGTGATCAGTTTCCCTTCTTTTTTGGATCCGTCCTCAAACAATATTTCAATCTCTCTGCCAATATTCTTCACATACTGACGATGCATTTTCAGGGGTTCGTCCAATCCGGGAGAAGATACTTCCAAACTAAAATCCCCGTCAGGATACAGATCACTTTCCTCTATCATCTTATATAATCTGCGATTGAACTGTACACATTTTTCGATGGGCAAGCCATGATCTCCGTCCAAGAATATTTTTATATTATTAGTGGGCTTTATTTTAATGCTCACACAGAAATATTCGGTTTCCGATTCTAAAAGGGTCTTAACCCATTGTTCTGCTTGCTGTATTTGTGCTTCTGTTGCCATAGGTATAAAGAAGAAGGGAACGAATTCGTTCCCTTCTTTTGTTCTTTTTCCAATGCAAATGTAATGTAATGATGAGTTATGTTCCAAATTTATGATTGAAGGAAATCATCTTTCATTTAACAAATTCTGATACTGCCGAATGTTTTCAGGCTTTACCTTTACAGCTATGTTTAAGCTTATTATCTGGGGGGTTGTTATTTATTTGATCTACAAATTTATATTTGAACTGGTTGTTCCGGTTAGCAAAGCGGCTACGCAAATGCAGGACAAACTGAAACAAATGCAGGAAATGCAACAGCGCCAAACCCAACAGCAGCAAGCACAGGAGCCCGTTACAAAAGCAAAAGCCGCACCCAGCAGTGATGATTATATCGATTACGAAGAGGTAAAATAAATTCAGCCCTTATACATCCAGATCAAATACCGTCATCGGTGGCGCTAAATGCACGATCTGCAATCCCGCTTTGGCAGCTGCTTCCACATTGACCAAAGTATCATCAATAAACAATGTTTCTGCAGGATTTAATTTTTGTTCCTCAATGATCTTTTGAAAGGATGCAATGTCAGGTTTGCGCATACCCAATTCGTGCGAATAATAGGCTTTGATAAAGTATTGATTGAAATCGGTAATGCCCGTCTGATTCTTTACTGTTTCAATAAAAGCATCATAATGTACATGATTGGTATTACTGAATAAATAGAGATTGTACCTCTTTTTTAATTCTCCCAGCCAAACGATCCTGTCCATTGGAAAGTCGAGCAGCATGGCATTCCAGGCCCTTTTGATCTCTACATCCGGCATATTTACACCGCTTAGTTCTCTTAAACCCTCATAAAAAGCCTCATTTGTGATCCTGCCCGTTTCCATATCGGCAAACAAGGGTGATGAATGATGCTGCGTGAACAGTTCGGAGAAATTGATCACACCCAGATCGATAAATGCCTGTTCCGTTCTTTTATAATCAAGGTTCATAAAAACCCCGCCCAGGTCGAAAATGATATTTTTAATACTGCTCATACAAACAAAAATAACAGGAACATTTAAATTGAAACCAGATAATCTGCTATTTGAAGGGTATTTGCAGTATAAGACAGCCCTTTCTGATTCTGAAATAAGCCTCATATAACCCATATATAAGCCTCATATAAGCCACATATAAGCTACCTCTATAAGATGAGGTTTATATCTGGCTTATATGCAGATCAATTATAGCTTATAAGGGGAATAAACAAGGCTCAGGTTACAGTTTGGTGGGCAGTATCTAAGCTATAAAATGCCTTGTTTCGTAAAAAACATATCAAGAAATGGATGTGTAGAAATAGGATGGAGGGTTTAATTAAAAAAGTAAAAGCAGTTCTTTTTAAAATGAGGTTTATTTACCTACTTTTGCGCCTCGTGAGTTAAAAAACTCAGGGCCTATAGCTCAGTTGGTTAGAGCATCCCGATAAATATCGGGAGGTTCCCGGGACAATATTAATTTTTTAATTCAGGGCCTATAGCTCAGTTGGTTAGAGCACCTGACTCATAATCAGGGGGTCCCAGGATCATGCCCTGGTGGGCCCACATGAAAATCAAGCAGTTATAAAGTAAAATTTATAACTGCTTTTTCATTTGCAAACAATTTGCAAACTTTTAAATCGATTTCCCATTTTTAACCTTGCTTTATCTCAAAGCGGAAAGTGCAGACAAAACAGACGTGACATTACAGCAACAAATCACTGAACAATTTAGCCAATTGCATAAAGAAATACGATTACTGCCGGCGCAATTATTACTCAGTAAAGAACAAGTGAATGAATTGTTGCGAAGTATAAATAATTGTACCCTTCAATTAAAGCAGCCTGTACAAAACAGAGTTGAGCATAAACATCATTTGCATAAAGGAATTTGGATAGCAATTGCATTGTTCGTGATTTGTTTTTTATTATCGTGGGGATGGCTCAATACTTATAAATCTGTAGAGCAATCAGAAGCAAATGATATTAAATACAGGTATCTGAAAATTATAGGTAATGAGTGGCTGCTGAATCTGTGCAATCAAACAGATAGTATGTATCAAAAAGATGAAGAATTGTTCAGGATAAAAGTGCAACAGGGAGAACAATATTTTTTACAGACGGGAGAATTGATTCACCCTGCTGGTGAAAGAAAAAAGAAACAAAAGAAATGAAGTTATCCCCTCTATTGCCCCTATTTAAAATATAGGATGTTCCTTTGCCTGTTGTACGAATTTTGATTATAGATTTCTTTTCCAGCAAAAATTGCAAGTCATTTGAAGCAGTTCTTTTGGAAACGCTCAAGAGTTCTTCCGGACAGCGAGTTTAGTTTTACTATGAGCCAACTATGAGCCAACCATGAGCCAACTGAGCCAATTATGAGCCAACTCCTTATTTAAGTTCATATTTAGAACTTGGTCCCTTTGTACCTTTATTGATAACTAATCCTTTTGCTTCCAGTTCTTGCAAGTCCCTTGTAACAGTTGGTTTAGAGACTTCCGTAATTTTCTGATATTTTGAATTGGTAATACTTCCATGCTCCTTCAAATACAACACTGCTTTTACTTGCCTTTCGTTCAGATCTAGTTTACGCAAATATTCTTCGGTATAAATATCTTTCAAGAAGGTAATCCGCAGCCCTTTCATATCTTCCTCAATGATAGGTTCAGGCAATCCAGCTCTAATGCTATCTTCTATAATCCTGTTGGTTCCACGCCCCCATGATTCTATGTAACCGGCTTTAAAAAATACTCCTGCAATATTAGGGTTGCGGGGATAGGAAGAATGTGAGCCTTTCAGTTTTTCTACTGTCAATTCTTCAGGGAGTTCACCGGGATTCCATATTTCCAATCTGTCGTCATACACCCTTAAAAAAATCCATGTACTGGAATAATCTTTATGGATAAGGGCATTAAGTATTGCTTCACGTAAAGCTGATTCGGGATACTCCAGAGGCTCCATACGCTCAAGCCCTTTATAAGAAATTGGTCGAATGAGGTAACGATCGTTAAGTTTTTCCATCACCTTGTCTGCCATTGTAAGGAGATTGGTTTCAATTATATCTTGAAAGCGTAAATCACTTAATTCTTTCCCAAACCTGCCAATTTTGAAACTAGTAGTGGGCGAAATAGTATAAGGCCGTTTACCAAACAACAAGATTGCAGCATTTGTAAGTTCACCGCCCTTTGATAGCAGGTTGAGTCTTTGCAAAACGGCTTCAATACTTTCGCCGGCAGCATTGGCCGGAATGCGATCTTTACTTATAGCTTTTTTCAAAAAATTCTGAATGGTGTCAAGGTCTAAATCTTCAGTGGTAGTGCCAGGAACCGGAATGTCCTCCCAGCTCTTGCCACTCTTTTTAAGCAGCCAGTTATGAAGCGCTGCGCCTTTCAGTTCCTGCTTGGTACTGCCGCTGCGGTAATAATAAATTCCATGATACGAAATCGGCACTGTACTGACGGGAACATCTATCTCAATATATTGTTTACCATTCTTTTTATGCAGGTTGACATCAACGACCAGACCAAGATGGTTTACAGATTTGTTAGGAATATCATCCATTAATTTTTTATACTCGATAATGCCTGTTACACTTCCTTTATCATCAATGCCAATATAAATTTTGCCGCCTTGCGCATTTGCAAAGCCACATATCCATTTCAGGTATTCATCCCGCCATGATTCCTTGTATTCAATGTTTTGATTTTCGGGCATATCTAAAAATTAATCTCAACTAACATTTGTAAATTTAAACTGGCTCTTTTTTAAAAGCAGATAATTTTTCTGAAAATTGTTTTTTTGTTTCATCCTCAAAACTGTCCAGATAACTTACTGTCGTTTTAATATCTCTGTGACCTAATGCTTCTGATATAAATTCAGTGCTTGCACCGGAACGTTTCAGAACTGTTGAAAAACTATGCCTCGCAACATAGGTTGTTACAGGTTTTGAGATTTCAAGACTGATAGCAATGTCTTTCATCCAGGCGTTCACATTTTTTATAAAAGTTTTAATCCTTTCCTTTTGTTGTTTATTGGTAAGATAAGCACAAAGAATAGGAAAAATATAATCATCCGGCATCCGGTCTGGATTACCCCATCTTGAAATAATACGATGCATATCGGCATTCATATAAACAGAAATAACCTGCGGGTTACTCCTTGTGGTAAGTTTGGTTTTGGACCGTATAAACTTAATATACTCTCCGTCAATATGTTTTTCCTTTAAAAGTGCTATGTCTTTCATGTTCATACCGCTTGCAAAATAACTGAACAACCATAGGTCCCTTGCTCTCATTTCTTCCGGATAACGGGTAACCGGTTCATAATAATAGATCTTGCCTATGTCAGTTAAAGGCAGTGCTTTTTTAATATTCTTTCCTATCGGTATCTGATACTTTCCTTTTCCGAAAGGATATTGATCTCTTGAAACAATGCCCTCTGCTATTGCCAAATTAAATATTATTCGTAAAGGGCGAAGATAAATACCTACAGTTGTCAGAGAATGTGGTTTCTCAACTCTAAGCATCCATTGCTCATATTCATTTAAAAAGTGTGGTGTTATGTCATTAAAGCGAAGGTTTTTCCTGTAAGACAACAAACTCGTAAGACCACCCTGATAACTATCCGCAGTATTTTCACGGTCTTGTTCCCTTAATTGCTGAAGGTATTCTTTATACATTGTTTCTACCAACCCTCTGTCCCCACTTTTTTGCCCCAGTTTTCTTTCAAAAGAAACGAAGCTGAATGGTTTCAAAGACTTAATAATGTCGTTCGCATTAGATTGAAAAGAAATTAGCTCCTCATTAACCTCTTTCAGTGCTTTCGGTAATTTACCACCTGCATTTATCCTGTCATATTCTTTTGGCAAAAGATCAATGTAGGTTGGATAATATTTTACTTCCCGCACATAAGTCACACGTAATTTGAGCGGGTATTTTCCTTCTTTCTTTTCTCTTCTTGTATCAATAATGATTGTACTGGTAACCATAATTATCAAAAATTTGCAAACAAAAAATAATTTTATACATTTGTAAAATCGTTGTAATGCTTGATTTTATTGACTTTAAAGGTATTTAATTAGTTTGATAATTTGCAATGAAATTTGCAAACAATTTGCAAACAAAAATAAATAATTCTGGGTTTTGTTAGGTAAACATAAATTATAAAATTCGCTAAAACTGTTTATCATATTGATTTATGTTAAAAATAAGTAAAGTGTGGTAAAGTTGGGAAAAGAGCTCATTTACGACTCATAATCAGGGGGTCCCAGGATCATGCCCTGGTGGGCCCACATAGAATAAGACCACTTTCACTTTCAAACGTGCAGGTGGTTTTTTTATGCCTGATCTCAAATAATACTCAGTAGGTTAGAGCATCCCGATTATTATCGGGAGTGTCCCAGGATCATGCCCTGGTGGGCCCACATAGAATAAGACCACTTACACTTTCAAACGTGCAGGTGGTTTTTTTATGCCTGATCTCAAATAATACTCAGTTGGTTAGAGCATCCCGATTATTATCGGGAGTGTCCCAGGATCATGCC
>CAIKTE010000357.1 GCA_903830285.1 uncultured Chitinophagaceae bacterium
CACATCAAGTGAATTCTTTCTATAAACATGCGCCCATAGTTTTCCGTTCTCATAAAAAGCCCATGTATCATAAGTTCCCCATTCTTTGCCATAGATGGTAGCTTTTTTCTTATTACCATTTTCATAAAAATGGTATTCATAAATTGGTCTTCCTTGCGGATAAAAGTAAACTGAATCTTTTATTTTCCCTGATTCATAAAATCGGGTAGCTAATCCAATCGATAAAATAATATTTGGATCTAAGGAAATGAATTTGCTATATAATTTTTTAGAAGGATAGTAGTATGCTGTACAATCATAAAAACTATCACGATACTCATACACATAAGAATAGGCAGCATTTTCTTTTGATACCACTTTAAAAAGGGTATCATAAAATTTCACGATCTTTTTATCCTGTGCATGCAAGACAAAAGTTCCTGTAATCAATAATATGGTTAGAAATGCTTTCATTAAAATTTTGTTTATTAATACTCCCTCATTAAGTCCCCTTTAGGGGATTTAGGGGTCACTCATCCGTTACACAACCATCGGCAGCTGTCTTTACCAATTTTGCATATTTAAAGAGAACACCGCTTGTTGCTTTTAATGCTGGTTCTTTCCAGGCTGCTCTTCTTTTTGCAATGACCTCTTCTGCTACTTTTAGGATGATCGAATTTTTATTGGCATCAATTTCAATGATATCATTGTCTTCTACCAATGCGATCAATCCGCCATCCTGTGCTTCAGGTGTGATATGACCTACAACAAATCCATGCGTACCGCCACTGAATCTACCATCCGTGATCAATGCAACCGATTTGCCCAAACCCGCGCCAATAATGGCTCCTGTTGGTTTCAGCATTTCAGGCATACCCGGTGCGCCTTTCGGTCCGATATTTCTGATCACTACTACATCGCCTGCATGTACTTTACCATTTTTTATTCCTTCAATCACGTCTTTCTCGCCATTGAATACTCTGGCAGTTCCTTCAAATCGTTCTCCTTCTTTCCCGCTGATCTTTGCAACAGATCCACCTGTTGCCAGATTGCCGTATAGAATTTGTAAGTGACCTGTTGCCTTTAATGGTGTTTCTAAAGGCATGATTATTTTTTGCTGATCAAAATCCAGATCAGGTGCTGCTGCTAAATTTTCTGCAATTGTTTTTCCTGTTACTGTTATACAATCGCCATGCAATAAACCATTCTTCAATAAATATTTCATTACTGCAGGAACGCCTCCATACTTATGCAGATCTTCCATCAAATATTTTCCGCTTGGTTTAAAATCTGCGAGTACCGGAACCTTATTACTGATAGTTTGAAAATCATCCTGTGTTAATGCAACACCCACACTTTTTGCCATGGCTATCAAATGCAACACTGCATTGGTACTTCCACCCAATACCATCACAACAGTAATGGCATTGTCAAATGCTTTACGTGTCATGATATCTCTTGGCTTGATATCTTTTTCCAATAATAATTTAATGGCTTCACCAACAGCTGCACATTCTTTTTGTTTCTCTTCACTCAATGCAGGATTGGATGAAGAATAAGGCAAACTCATACCCAATGCTTCGATCGCACTGGCCATGGTGTTGGCTGTGTACATACCACCGCATGCACCTGCACCCGGACAACTATTTTTGATAATGCCTTTATAATCTTCTTCAGATAAATTGCCCGCTATTTTTTGTCCCAATGCTTCAAATGAGGAAACAATATTCAGATCTTGTCCATGATAATGTCCGGGAGCAATTGTTCCGCCGTACAGCATGATGCCCGGACGATTCAATCTTCCCATAGCCATAATAGAACCCGGCATATTTTTATCACAACCCGGAATAGTGATCAGTGCATCATAATACTGTGCACCTGCATTTGTTTCAATACTATCGGCAATTAAGTCTCTGCTTACTAGACTGTAACGCATACCGTCTGTTCCCATGCTGATGCCATCACTAACACCGATCGTATAAAAACGCAGACCTAATAAACCTTCTGTTGTATTTACAGCATCTCTTACAGTTGTTGCGAGATCGTTCAAATGCATGTTACAGGGATTACCATCCCATCCCATACTCACAATACCTACCTGTGCTTTTTTAAAATCTTCATCCTTCATGCCAATGCCATAATACATGGCCAGTGAATGTGGTTGTGTTTCGTCTTGTGTTAATGTTTTACTGTACTTGTTTAATTCCGACATTTTTATATTTTTTGTAATCCAACTATTAATTTTTGTGCGTCTATTGTTGTGTGCATCTTGCCGACCATGTCGGCATCCCGATTCATCGGGACTTGTGCTTTCTTTTCTTTCTCCAACTTTACCTATCCCAAATTATCTTCCTGATTTTTTAAGTCCGCGCTAATGACCCTTCCAAGAAGGGGATGAAACCTCTTCTTCAAAAAAATCATCAACAAATCATTTTAATCTGCGATCATATGATCGTTGATTTTCTTAATTCAATATTTTGATGATTGATCTCATCGGTTACTTTATTGAACACATAGTCACTGATCAGTTCACCCACTGTAGAAGTGAAATAAAAATTGATAG
>CAIKTE010000358.1 GCA_903830285.1 uncultured Chitinophagaceae bacterium
CATTTATTAATCCTAATGCTACAACTACTTGTATATTATTATTAGTACTACCATCATTCAACGCAATAAACTGGTTGTTGCGAAAGCTTCGCACCCATCCCATCACTATTATTTCCTGTCCTGCTGGCTCTGATTGTAAGAGCGCTTTGATTTTTGTTCTTTTGTTAAACATTATTAATTGTTTCTATTTCAATACTTGTTAGGGTGGATGTTTAAGTTACATCCCAATTGTTATGGCTGCAAAGATAACCAAACAACCCGCAGCAAAGGCTTTAATGCCATGAACTTCGTTAAAAAGCACAAAAAATTCGTTTTTTCAGAAAATCTGACTTAACATTGCAATGGAAACCGAACTGAACAAGACCTATTTTCTCACGATGTGTCAGTTTATCCTCTTTCCAATCAAAAAATTTCAAACAACCGATCTGAGTTTTAAATTTCCTTAGACTGGATTTATTCATTGAAAAATAAACGCCTTTTTTCTCATTAATTGAATTTATGTACGACATTCTGCAATTGAACGACATGCTTTTGCCAGAGCTGCAAGACATCGCTGAGCAGCTAGCCATCCCCGGCACAAAAAAACTGGACAAACAAGGACTCATCTACAAAATTTTGGACGGTCAGGCTGTACAAGCTAGTGCCACCAAAGAAGAACCTAAAAAGAAAGGTGCCCGCACCAGAAAACCAATTACTATTAAGACTTCAACTGCTAACGGCACTGAAGAAGCTGAAGTAATGGAAACATCTGATCCTGCATCATCAGCTCAAACACCAGTTGAAGAAACTGCTTCAGCAAAAACTACTGGTCCTGATAGACCTGTACGTGAACCACGCGAACGTAACGATGGCCGTGCCCCTGTTGCAAAAAAGGGACCACTTCCTCGTAAACCTAGAACTGAAATTCCACCAATTACTGAATCGGTTGAAGCCCAACCCGATAAAGATATGACAGCCGATGCAGCAGCAATTTTAGCTGCTGTTGGTTCTGATCAACAAGTTGGAGAAAACGAAACTGGTTCTACTAGCGCTGAACCTGCTCCGCAACATCGTTATCCGCAACATCGTAAAGAACCTGCTTTCAATATTGAATTTGAAGGAGTGATTCTGGGAGAAGGTGTTTTGGAAATGATGCCTGATGGTTATGGATTCCTGCGTTCTTCTGATTATAACTATTTGTCTTCTCCGGATGATGTATATGTCTCTCCATCTCAGATCAAATTATTTGGTTTAAAAACTGGTGATACCGTACACGGAGCCGTTCGCCCTCCAAAAGAAGGTGAAAAATATTTCGCTCTTTTAAAAGTGGATACGATCAATGGTAAGAGACCCGATGAAGTACGCGACCGTGTACCTTTCGATTATTTAACTCCGTTGTTCCCTTTTGAAAAATTCAATCTCTATACTACACCTAATAATTATAGCACACGTATCATGGACATATTTACGCCGATCGGTAAGGGTCAGCGTGGATTAATTGTTGCCCAACCAAAAGTGGGTAAGACCATGTTATTAAAAGAAGTGGCAAACGCCATTGCAGCTAATCACCCTGAGGTTTACTTGATGGTGGTACTGATCGATGAACGTCCGGAAGAGGTTACTGATATGCAACGGTCTGTTAAGGGTGAAGTCATTGCTTCAACATTTGATGAACCAGCAGAGCGTCATGTGCAGATCGCCGAAGTGGTCATTGAAAAAGCCAAACGTTTAGTTGAGCATAAACGTGATGTGGTGATTCTGCTTGATAGTA
>CAIKTE010000359.1 GCA_903830285.1 uncultured Chitinophagaceae bacterium
TTAGTTCATAGCCGCCTTTAACAGTAACGAGACCAATGGAATCATCATCTAACCTGAATTGTTCAACTTTAAGTTCTGAAGATATTTTGAATTTGCCATAAAAATCATGTAAGTGGATATCACCTGACGCTGAACCTTCTAACTTAGGATCTTTAAAGAATAAAGAAGTAATATCACCTAACACTACATTCTTTAATTTGACGATCAAATTATTTTTGCTTTCGCCATCTGCATTTTCCGTTTCAACTGTTATTTCCTGAAAGCCTTGTGAGAATTTTACACTTTGTGCAGACACAAAATCTTTTCTCACTTCTATTACACCTTCTTTTTCCAGAAGCCATTTCTTCTCATTTAAAATAAAAGAGGATGGATCGAATTGAACACGTACCCCATCTTTTAAAGTATAGACATCTGCATTCAAGTCTGCTTCGTTTAACGTATTGCTGGCACTCGTTTTTAGTGAAACAAATGAATGGTCATTACTTGCTTTAACTACAAAATGGCTGTTGGGAAAATACAGGCTGTCGCTTGCCTGTACACTAGAGATATCACCATTCACTACCAAGCTATCTAAATTCCCGATACCTTTTATATCAACTCCTGTTAGAGAATAGTTGCCATATCTGGCATAAGGAACTTTTACAATAATTGCAAAACTGTCTTTCTTGGTATCTACTACACCGCTAGCTCTGAGATCATTGAATCCAGATATTTTCTTATCATATAATTTTAAGAACGGTTCGATAAAGTTTGTACTGAGAGAAATTGTAAAGTTTTGCTTTTTAAGTGATGCAGAAGGTGCATTGATATAAGCAGGATAATAGCGATGTAAAAATGACTGAAAGTTATTGGGCAGATCAACAATATTAAATTGACCATCTATATTCGCAGTGAATTCGTTGTTGGTCAAGCGCAAAGATGTTACAGAGTCAACAAATGATGAAGTAAGGTCAAGTGAATCAAATCCTAATCTCACTTCATCGCTTTTGATATTTGCGTTTAAAAATTTAGCTGAACCAAGAAAGTGATCAATATCTCGACCGGTAAAATTTACATCCAATAAACCTGTTATTTCTAAATTATTGTGAAAGAAATTCAGAGGTTTCAAATTAAATTTTACCAGGTCTCCCAAAATATTGAAACCGGGTTCATCTTTGGTCAGGTCAACTTCTACCTGACTTTTAAAATCCAAATTTGGATCATCGATCTTTACTTCACCATTAAAATATTTTTTCTGAAATGTCCCATTCATCGTAATATTTGAATAGGTATAATCATTAAAAACCAGGCTGCTGATATTTCCTTCAATATTTGTTTTTAGTTTATTGATCTCAAAATTGCTTCCCGAAATTTTCCCCTTAAAATCAACCAGGCCCAAAAGATCATAATCCAAGAATTTTCCAATGTTAAATTGAGTGGTTGTTAATGAGCCGGAATAAGTGGCATCTTTCTTATCGGGCAGTTGCATAGAAACATTAGCCGTAAGCCCGCCGATGGCAGTACTGATCGTTCCTGCAGTTGTAAAATTGATAATAGTGCCATTAAAATTCCCCCTAAATAAGATATCACCTAAGGAAGCGAGGTCCGGAACATGCACTTGTTTTATTCCAGGCGTAAAAATGCTGATGTCGTTATAATTTGTTTTTAAAACACCGTTATTAAAGTCAATGATTGTGTTGTCAATATCCGGTAATCCTTTCATAGCAAGGCTTCCGCTCATATAAGTAGTGCTGCCCGCTTTGGCAAAGAAATTCTTTACACTAAAATTTGCTACCGTTCCATTGAAATTTCCGCTTAATGCAACTTCTTTTTTCCATGATTGTAATTCGGGAGCAAAAAATGCAATATCGTCACTGCTTACCTTAGCATCTTTGAACCTAGCATCCATCAGAACCTTGTTGATATAATCAGAAAAATCATCATTGAAAGCTTTATATTTCATGGCATAATAATCACCTAATCTGCTTTTATTGGTTTGCATATCCATTTTTGCAAACTCCATGATCTGCGGTGTTGCTCTGAATCTTGCAGTTAATTTCTTTAATTCCAATCCGCTTCTCTCTTTCGCGGTCAGAGCAATATCACTTCTTAATGTGTCTTTAACTAATGTTGTATTAAGAAATTTCCCATTAATCTTGGAAATGAATAAATGGCTTCCGTCAAAATACTTATCCGCAGCATGTTCATTTGCCTGAATACTCGCTGTTCCATTTTTTATCTGCAACCTTTTAATTTTCAAGACCATATTCCCCGCATTCAGTTGCAAACCTGTATCTGCTTTAGGATTGATATGGTGAATCAGGGAGTCGGGGCGTAATCCCTTAAGGTTTAGAATATAGAAATACGGATTATCGATAGTGATCTCATCAATGTTGAAATTCTTTGAAGCAAAATTAATTTTCTCCGCATCCAACAAAAGACTGGATACTTTTATATGCATTCTTTCTCCGCGCCAGAGATCGTTTTCAAGGAATGAAACATTTTTCAGGTCAACCTTTTTGAGGTCAAAATCAATACCACCTTGTTTTTTTTGTTTTGGTTTGGGTGATGCCAGATAATCGATAATGAACTGGTAATTCCAAACTGAATCCTTCCGTTGAAATTTTACAACTGCATCTTCCAGGCCAATATATTTTAATTCGGCTTTATCTTTTAAAAAGAACCAGTCTGTAATTCGCACTTTTAATGACCCTGCATATAGGAGCGTATCCTTTTTTTTATCTCTCACTAAAGTACCTTCCATATTCAGCTTATTGAATAAAGAAAAGCTCACATTTTTTATACTTACTTCTGTTCCTAATTCTGCAGATAATTTAGAGGTTGAAAATTGAAGTATCCAATTCTGGACCACATTAATTTGTATGGCAATAAATGCCAACAATAAGAGGGCAACAATGCTTAAAAGGGTGTAACGCAGTATTTTAACAAATCTCTTCAGCTGAATCACTTTATATGGTAAAAATAACGGTAAACTCCCTTAGTTCAAATTCAATACCAAACTATTTAAAGAGCTAAAATTTGTTTAGCTTCTTGAAACTGATCAAATGATGGCAGAACTGCTAGTAAGATGTTAAATGATACCCACAATAAAGATGCTGAAGCATCGCTTTCTATTGAAACTCGCCCTTGACCATCAGATGAGAATAAAGGTGATATCAAACAATAATTAAGCTTAAAACAGTGAGTGTATCATTTGCAGTGAGACCTCTGTAAAATCACTTACAATGATATCGGCTTGATCTAATTCAGCAGTTTGATGTGTTGTGGTTAAGGCTATTGTTTTAAAACCGGCAGTTTTTGCGGATCGCACTCCCGCAACTGCATCTTCAAATGCAACACACTTTTCAGGTGCAAGGTTCAATGCTTTTGCAGCAAGCTGATAAATTTCAGGGTGGGGTTTTCCATGCGATATATGAGTACTGTTAATGATCGATTTAAAATATTTGGCAATGGGGATATTTTGCAGCATGAATTCAATATTCACGGGAATGCCCGAAGTGGCGATCACCATAGGAATATCTTTTTGATACAATAATTCCAGTAGCTCAATTAATCCTGCAACAGGTTTAATATGCGGTTGATAAATTTCACGGTATAATGATTCTTTTTCGTTTGTATAAAGATGGGTTTCCTCTGCTGTTAAATTGGGATGAAAAACATATTTCAAAACATCAGCGTTTGTTTTACCGTTAAAATGTTCAATGAATTCTTCCGAAGTAAAACTTCTGTTCCTGCGTTTATAGAATTCCTGCCAGGATAGAATATGATAATAATTGTTATCAATAATTGTCCCATCAAGATCAAAGGCAACTCCAAAATTATAATCACTCATTCCCTTATGGTTGTTTATGTGTGCCTTTTTTAATGCCTTCATTGTATTCTTTACTAGCACCTTTTGCTTTGGGGATGCTTAGGGATCTCCATTCTTCATTGCGGATCAGTTTTCCTAAATAAGCGATCTGGCCAATATGATATGGATAATGTGCCAGTTGCCGAAGAATGGCATCCATGACCATCAAGGGCTCCGTTCGAATAAAGATCACTTTCTTCAGGTCTTCTTCTTTTAAGTTTCCAAGCGTTGTTAAAAGGCAGTCCCATCCAGCATTCCAGAAAGAAATAAAGTCCTGTTTGCTGCATTGCATCAGTTCAAATTCTTCATCACGTTTGCGCCATTCTTTCTCACCGTCCTCGGTTAGAAAATTGGTCCAGCGGCTCATCATATTGCCATACAAATGCTGAATGATGATGGCAATAGAATTACTTTCAGAAGATGGCTGAAAAAAGAAATCTTTTTCTTTCAGTTGTTCAAAAGTTTTATCGCCCAGATCCTTATAATTCTTAAAGTGTTTGATAGCGGTCTCTAAAAATTCTTTTTCAAATGACATACTAGTTATTTATGATACACAGTTTGTTGAACGGATCAATCTATGATTATGCATTGTACTTGAACGACCTAGGATTTATAAAAAAGATCAAAAACCCGCAACAGAATCATCACCTCTTTTATCAGCTGCAACTTCACGCTTACCATTCGCTAAGATTTTAATGACCTCTGTTCTTCCGATAGCGCCTCGTTCAGAGACCTTATAACCCATTGATTGCAGTTCTTTCTTTACATCTTCGTTAAAACCTTTTTCCAGCATTACTTCATCCGGCATCCATTGATGATGGAATTTTGGTTTGTTCACTGCATCGGTTGCATTCATGCCAAAATCAAGAATATTCACCAGTGTTTGAAATACAGAAGTTGGGATCGTTGTACCACCCGGAGTTCCTGCAACAATCAAAGGTTTTCTGTTTTTATCGAGTACCAATGTTGGTGTCATAGAACTCAGCATTCTTTTACCAGGCTGAATTGCATTGGCTTCACCACCTAGTGCGCCGTACATATTCGCCACCCCAGGCTTCACACTAAAATCATCCATTTCATCATTCATGATAAAACCTGCACCAGCAACAACTGTTCTGCTGCCATAAGAATTATTTAATGTAGTGGTGATACTGATCATGTTTCCGTATTGATCAATGATGCTGATATGCGTTGTTTCTTCACTCTCTTTAATGATTCCTGCTTTGATGTCTTTGCTCGGCGTGGCTTTATTAGAATCATAATCAGCCATTCTGTTTTTGATGTAGGCATCACTCGTCAATGTCTTCACAGGCACTTTCCAAAAATCAGGATCACCCATAAACTCTGCCCTGTCTGCATAAGATCTTCTTTCTGCTTCCACCATCAACTGGACAGATTTAGTTGTTTGAAAACCATAAGAAGCCAATGGTCTTTGTTCCATCATCTTCATCAATTGCCAAACAATTAATCCTCCACTGCTTGGAGGTGGCATTCCTATAACAGTATTTCCTTTATAATTAAATTCCAA
>CAIKTE010000360.1 GCA_903830285.1 uncultured Chitinophagaceae bacterium
AGGGAAAAGCGATCAATGAAGATTTTCATAAACAATTAGCCGATTTACAGAAGAATGATAAAATATCTCTGGGCGAATACAAGACCAAATTAGCAGCCCTTCATAAAGACCGTAAAACCAAATTGCTGGCATTATTGACCGACAAACAAAAAGAGCAGATCGCACAACATAAGAAAAATGCAGAGATCAATACCCAGGTCAGGAACGTAGCGCTTTTGGAAAGAATGAAATTGACATTAGGACTCAGTGATGATCAGATCACAAAAATAAAAGCAGGTCAAAAGACCTTTCATACTAAAATAAAAGCCATCCGCGAAAATGATGCTTTATTACCTGAACAAAAGAAAGAAGAAGTAAAAGACCTGATGGTACAAAGAAAAGATTTCGTCAAAGGATTGTTGACAGCTGATCAGCAATTGAAAGCAGATAGTTTAAGAAAAAATTTCAGAGGAAGATGGAATATGAATGACCATAATCCTCGGGTCAAATAGTTTTTTTCATATACAGCCCCATAGATGAGCCCTTTCTCTTATTGAGAAGGGGCTTATTTTTTAATGCTATCATTTATTATTATTACTAATGCAGTCAGAAACTGAATCTCCCACACAAGACAGAAACGGTATATTTAAGATCCCGGCACTTAAAATATCACTCATTGTGATATTTATCAGTTCAAAACTTCGAAAAAATATGAACTTTTGCATGTCCTAACCAATCAATTAACTTATATAAATATAAAATAGATTATGTCCAAAGCAATTTATATTGCCTCTTCAGAACCATACAGCGGTAAAACCCTGATCGCATTAGGTTTGATGCATATGCTGGCAGGTAAAACAAAAAAAATAGCCTATTTCAAACCTGTGATCAATGAAGCTCCTGAGAACAGCAAGGATATACATATTGAAACGATCGTATCGCAGTTTGGTTTAACGCTTGACTATAAGGATATGTATGCTTTTACCAGAGATCAGGTACTTCATTTTAGAAGTGAAGGGAATACAGCCCTTGTGATCGATAAAGTAATTGCCAAATATAAAAAGCTGGAAGAGACACATGATTTTGTGTTAGTGGAAGGAACTGATTTCTTAGGCGAAGGATTAACCTTCGAATTTGATGCCAATATTGCCATTGCAAAAAACCTGGGTATCCCTGTTATTTTAATTGCGAATGGTGCCGGAAAAAATGCAGATGAAGTAGCAACCAGTATTTTGACAAGCTATCAAAGTTTTCATGATAAGGAAGTACAGGTGTTGGCTGCTGTTGCCAATAAGATCGCTCCGGAAATCGCCTTTGAACTAAACACAACACTTCGCAATAAATTACCGAAAGACGTTTTATTCAGCGTCATTCCTTTAATTAATGATCTCTGCAATCCTACCATGAAAGAGATCGTAGAATCAGTAAAAGGTAAATTATTATTTGGTGAAAGTCTGCTTTCCAATCAGGTGGATCATGAAATTGTGGGCGCCATGCAATTGAGAAATTGTTTGACCAGATTAAAAGAAAACACTTTGGTGGTAACACCCGGCGACAGAGCCGATATCATTGTTGCCATGCTGCAGGCCAATCTTTCTAAGAATTATCCAAAAGTAGCAGGCATGATACTTACAGGTGGTCTGGAACCCGAAGAACCGATACTGAAATTGATAGAAGGTCTGCAAACCGTTGTTCCCATCGTGCAGGTTGAAACAGGAACTTTTGAAACTGTTACCATGGTAGGTTCAACAAAATCGAGGATCTATCCCGATAATAAACCAAAGATCGAATTAGCCATCAGTACTTTTGACAAATACATCGATACAAAAGCATTTGAAGACAGGCTGATCACTTTTAAATCAGAAGGTATTACTCCAAGAATGTTCCAGTATCAATTACTGAAAAGGGCTAAATCGCATAAAAAACATATTGTATTACCGGAAGGAAATGACGACAGGATCTTAATGGCTGCATCACGGCTTATCAAAACAAATGTTGTTGATTTGACCATATTGGGCAATAAGGAAGAGATCAAGTCTGCCGTAAAAAGATTGAATCTCAGTTTCGATCTGAATACGGTTAATATCATCAATCCTGTTGAATCACCACTCTTTGAAGAATATGTTGAAACATTATATGAACTTCGGAAAGCCAAGAATGTAAATCATGAAATGGCCAGAGATCTGATGACCGATGTTTCTTATTTCGGAACAATGATGGTATATAAAGGTCATGCAGACGGAATGGTTTCAGGAGCATTACATACCACACAACATACGATCCGTCCGGCTTTACAGTTTGTAAAAACTAAACCGAATGTTTCAACTGTTTCATCAGTCTTCTTTATGTGTCTCGAAGACAGGGTTTGTGTATTTGGTGATTGCGCTGTGAACCCCAATCCAACTTCAGAAGAATTGGCAGAGATTGCTATTTCATCTGCAGAAAGCAGTTTAATGTTTGGCATCGATCCTAAAATTGCCATGCTCTCTTATTCATCAGGAACATCAGGTCAGGGTGAAGACGTTGAGAAAGTACGCAAAGCAACAGAGATCGTAAAAAGATTAAGACCTGATCTGAAAGTAGAAGGGCCTATTCAATACGATGCTGCCGTTGATCCTGCAGTTGGTAAACAAAAAATGCCAAACTCACAGGTGGCAGGACAGGCAAGCGTTTTGATCTTCCCTGATCTCAACACCGGAAACAATACGTACAAAGCAGTACAGAGAGAAACTGGTGCATTGGCCATTGGTCCGATGCTGCAGGGATTAAACAAACCGGTCAATGACCTCAGTCGCGGCTGTACCGTGGATGATATTTATAATACAGTGATCATTACCGCCATTCAGGCACAACAATAATTATTATATGAACATATTTGTTATTAATTCAGGAAGCAGTTCTATAAAATATCAACTCATCAAAATGCCCGAAGCACTTTTGATTTGCAGTGGATTGGTAGACAGGATAGGATTGGAAAATTCAAGTATCACACATAAAACCTATAAAAATTCTGTTGAGAAAGTTTATAAAGAGACTTTGGAAATTGATGATCATGCAGCAGGCCTGAAAGAAGTGGCAAGATTATTAACTGATGAAGAATCCGGTGTTATTAAAAACCCTGATGAAATACAGGTAGTAGGACATCGAGTAGTGCATGGTGGCGAAAGTTTTGCATATACTACCATTATCTCTCCTGCCGTAAAAGAACAGATCAAAAAATTATTTCCATTAGCTCCATTACATAACCCACCTAACTTCTTGGGAATTGAAGTAGCAGAAAAAATATTTACTAAAGCAAAACAGGTGGCTGTTTTTGATACAGCATTTCATCAAACCATACCGGAAGTTGCTTATCGTTATGCCATTCCAAATAATTTCTATCACGAATTTGGGATCAGGTCCTATGGTTTTCATGGCACCAGTCATAAATATGTTTCCGAAAAAGCTGCAGAATATTTACATAATGAAAATGCAAAGATCATTACCATTCATCTGGGAAATGGCTGTAGTATGGCAGCTGTTGATTCAGGAAAATGTGTAGATACTTCCATGGGACTGGGAACCCAAAATGGTTTGATGATGGGAACCAGATCAGGTGATATCGATCAGTCTGCCATTTTCCATCTAGTGAATCAATTAGGATACGATATCGATCAGGTCAATAATATCCTGCTGAAGAAAAGTGGTATGCTGGGTCTGACAGGATTCAGTGATATGCGTGATATCCGTGCAGAAATAGAAAAAGGAAATAAAGATGCTGCTTTAGCATACGACATGTACGCTTATAAGATCCGAAAATACATTGGCAGCTATGCTGCTGTCATGAATGGATTGGATGCCATTGTTTTTACTGCAGGTGTGGGAGAGAATGATTCGCTTACCAGAAAATTGGTATCATCAAATTTGGAATATCTCGGTATCCACTTCGATGAAAATAAAAACAATGAATCTGCAAAAGGCATCAGAGAAATAAATACAACTGATTCACCGGTTAAAATATTGATCATCCCAACAAATGAAGAACTGGAAATTGCCCGCCAGTGTTATACGCTGTTGAATAATTGATCTTATTGTAACTGCATATTTTAAATAAGCATAAAAAGACTGCTGTATGGAAAAGCCTACAGCAGTCTTTTTTATTTTAGTACTGAAAAATGGTAAACACCTGAGCCTACTAGTAAAACAATATAACCCTCTTCGGTACCCGAAACCTTGATGTCCTTATATGCACTTAAAGGTTGATCTGCCTCTCTGATCAATCCTGCATTAGCAGCAGGTATAAATACAGTTGCAGTAGTATTGGCAGGTATTTCAACATCTATCACAGTTTTATCATTCTCAACTTTCCATCCGCTGCTCAGTTTACCATAATAGGTTTGCAGACTTGCAGCAGCAAATGAAAATCCACCGCCGATATGTGGCTTGATTTTGATGTGCTTATATCCAACACCATCTTCATAGGTATCCAGTCCAACCATTTGCCGATACATCCAATCGCCAATTGCTCCATACGAATAATGATTGAATGAGTTCATGCCGGGTGTTTGAAAACTGCTATCCGGTTTTTGTCCGTCCCATCTCTCCCAAATAGTGGTAGCACCCATCTTTACCGGATACAACCAGGAAGGATATTTTTCCTGCAACAAAAGTTTATAGGATATATCAGTAAAACCAAAACGTGTAAGCACATGACATAAATAAGGTGTACCCAGAAATCCTGTTGTTAAATGATCGCCGTAACTCTTTACATTTTCAGCCAATCTTTGTGCGGCCTGTTGCCTCAATGATTCCGGAAGCATATCAAAATTCAATGCCAAAACATAGGCAGTTTGTGTTCCTGAAACAAGACGGCCATTGGGTGTAACATATTCTTTGAGGAATGCCTCTTTTATCTTTTGCAGTAAAACAGAATAATTTTTTACGTCCTCCTGTTTATTTAAAACAATTGCTGCGTTGATCAATAATTGTGTTGACTGCGCATAAAAACATTGGGCAATTAAATATTTGTCGGTAACTGCAGCACGCCCGTCATTATCATCATTGGGACGATAAAATAACCAATCTCCAAAATGAAAACCATAATTCCAGAGTTCATTCTTTGCATTTTCATGAATGCTTTCTACATAAGCACGCATACTGCTGTATTGATCTTCCAATATTTTTTTATCACCATAAGCCAGATACATATTCCATGGAATGATGGTAGCTACATCAGCCCAGCCGGCACTGTTAACAGAGGTTGGACCTAAAACATTGGGGATCACAAATGGTACAGCACCATTTACTTGATCAGCCGCTATATCTTTCAGCCATTTTGCAAAGAAATTATCGACGTTCATGTTGAAGGATGCAGTTCTGGAAAATACCTGTGCATCACCTGTCCAGCCCAAACGTTCATCTCTTTGCGGACAATCAGTAGGTACATCCAGAAAATTCCCTTTTTGTCCCCATTGAATATTATGCTGCAACTGATTCACCAATGCATTGGAAGAAGTGAATGTTCCGGTTGGTTTCATATCAGAATACAAGGCAACAGCAGTAAAATTTTCAGGATCGAGTTCTCCTGCATATCCTTCTACTTTTACATAACGAAATCCCTGCCAGGTAAAATGCGGTTCAAACATTTCTTCTTCCCCACCTTTTAAAATATAGACATCCTGTGCTTTTGCTTTACGCAGATTATCGGTATAAAAATTACCTTGTTTATCTAACACTTCAGCATGCGATAATGTGATAGTATTACCTGCGACCCCTTTTACTTTTAGCTTGACCCAACCCACCAGATTTTGACCAAAGTCAATCACTTTCTCCCCTTTAGCTGTTGTGATTATTTTTACAGCTTTAAAAGTTTCGTGTTTTTTGACTGATTCATTTTGCGTAGCCACTAAAACAGCTTTTGAAAAATCTGCAGTCTTTACAGCAGCCCAGTCAGCATCATTGTAACCGGGTAATGCCCATCCCTTTTTTTCTTTTCTGGCATCGATCGTTTCACCATTATAAATTTCTGAATAAACAATAGAACCTGTTGAAGATTTCCAGGTATCATCTGAAACGATCAGTTCAGTTGAGCCATCACTATAGGTGACCCTCATTTGAAAGAGCAATGCGATATCTTTTCCATACACATTTACATTATTTGAAAAACCGATGATGCCTCGGTACCAACCACTACCCAATGTAACTGCAATAGCATTGCTGCCCTTTTTCACCAGATCAGTTACATCATAGACCTGATATTGTAGCCTCTTTTTATAAGAAGTCCAGCCCGGTGTTAAGTAAGCATCTCCGATCTTTTGTCCGTTTATTTGTGCTTCATATAAGCCATGTGCTGTGATATAGGCAGTTGCCGTTATTATTTTTTTCTGTGTACTGAATAGTTTTCTGAACAATGGGCTTGCACGTAATGCATCTTCTTCATAACCCGGCATGATCCATTTTGCTGTCCAGTCTGATTCAGCTAACAATGCCATCCGAAATGTATTTGTTTCACTCCATGCAGAAACTTTTTCGTCATTATCCCATACCCTTACCTGCCAGGTATATTTTTTTTCTGATTCTAAAGCCTTTCCGGCATAGGTTATTTGAACTGATCGATCTGAATTTACCTTACCGCTATTCCAAACAATTTTCTTTCCCTCATACACATTGATCTCGAAAGCAGTTTGCATAACATTTCTTTTATCAGCTGCTAACTGCCAACTGAATCGCGGGTTCACTGCATCAATACCGATCGGCTCAGAAAGGTTTTCGCAAAGTAAATCTCTGACTGTTACCTGCGCAAAAGATGATAGTAAGAATAATGGAAGAGCAAGTGTTATGATGATCTTTTTCATACGAAATCGTTGTAAACGAAGTTTATCTTTTTTTATTCATAAAAACAATAAGATGCAAGTTATTTTACCGGGACCTAGGAGTAAGTCTCAAATAAAGGGTGGTTTTATGAGACATATATAAAATTGAAAAATTCCATCATTTAATGAAGTTTTTCTAATGTTTCAATATCCTATACTGCTAAACCTTCTTTAATGAATAGAGATGATTTTATTTTATCCTCAACTTTTTTTAATATTTAGATCAAGTATTGCTACCCTCCCAATTTCTTTTGATGTCCTTATGATAAATCCCGCATCTCATCAAAAAAAGGTGTTCTTTTTTCTTCCACACATTTTGCAGCATATAAATACAATGCGGCGCTCCAGGTTTGCCAATCCTGTCCCATGGGTTTGCCATCCTGTGCTTTGATCCACTCGTTAAACCCGAAGTCAACTTTATTTGTATTGGCTTTCTTGATGATATCTGTAAGTGCAAAAAGTTTCTCTTTGGCTAATGCATACCTTTTTGCAGCTACCAAAGCTGCTATGTAAAAGCCGCATATAAAAGGCCAGATACCGCCATTATGGTAGTCGCCGGGATTATTGTATATAGTGTATCGCGGTAGCCAATCCGGGTCTTCGGGTTTGATAAAGGGGAAAAAATTTGGCGGTAGATCAACAGCTAAGTCCCCGGTTTCTTTCATCGATACACATTCGGCTTCGATCCAAGAGATCATTTCATTGGCTCTGGAATGTGATGCAATACCTGAAAGGATCGCCAGACTATTGCCTAGCAAATCGAAACGTTCGCTGCTATAAATTTTATAAGACCAAAAAGCATAATAAGGTTTATGTTTTACTGTAAGCCCTTCATGAACATGCTTGTGTATTGTTCCTGCGGTGATGGTAAACCTGCTCATTTCTTGATGAATTTTGTCTGCACTTTCATTTTGATCCAGAAGCCTCAAATAACTATAAGTGATCGTATTCACAAACAATCCGTATCCAATTACCCATTGTTCATCACGCCAATCGCTGGTTGGTTGCTGGGCAACCAGATAACGATCTGATGGGCTTTGATACTGCATCCATATCAAGGCTTTATTTACAGCCTCTTTCAGAAAATCAGACTCGCCTGATACTTTTCTGTATATGCCTGCAGCCATTAAAAACAAAG
>CAIKTE010000361.1 GCA_903830285.1 uncultured Chitinophagaceae bacterium
ACCTGTTGCGTCGGCCATCATTGCTGATAAAAAAGTAAATCCTTCCAGTATAACTGCTTCTGGATTTGGCGGAAAGATTATGAAGAATGATGTGTTAGATGCTTTAAAACAGCCGGGTAAAAAAGCATTTGCAGGTAATGAAATATTTAGCAGAAATGTTCGTCAGGAAAAAATGAGCAACCTGCGTAAGACAATCAGCAGGAGGTTAGTTGAATCAAAGAATACCACAGCAATGCTTACTACTTTCAATGAAGTGGATATGACCCGCATCATGGAAATAAGAAAGCAGTTCAAAGATAAATTCAAAGAAAGTCATGGTGTGAATTTAGGCTTCATGAGTTTCTTTGCAAAAGCATGTGCAATTGCCTTAAGCGAATGGCCTACTGTAAATGCGTATATAGATGGAGATCAACTTTTGTATCATGACTATGCTGATATTAGTATTGCTGTAAGTACACCTCGTGGGTTAACGGTACCCGTAATTAGAAATGTAGAGAGTCTTTCCATGGCCGAAGTGGAAAAAGCTGTTGTGGTGTTGGCTGGTAAAGCGCGAGACAGTAAACTAACGGCTGAAGATTTACAAGGCGGCACATTCACCATCACTAATGGAGGTGTATTTGGTAGTTTAATGAGTACACCAATTATAAATATACCACAGAGTGCAATTTTGGGAATGCATAAAATTCAAGATCGGCCGATGGCGATCAATGGTCAGGTAGTTGTTCGTCCAATGATGTATCTGGCTTTAAGTTACGATCATAGAATAATTGATGGTAGAGAAAGTGTTAGCTTCCTTGTTCGTGTTAAAGAAATATTAGAGAATCCTGAATTATTATTAATGGGAAAAGATCCTGTTAAGACATTATTGGAATTGTAAATTAAGGCATTCGCCAATCATGAAATATGCGCATCAATACTTACTATCGGCTATTCAAATAATGAATTTATATGATGGTAGTATGCCATTGGCTGCTTTTTTGAAGAAGCATTTTTCCGAGAATAAAAAATTTGGTTCAAAGGATCGGAAAAATATTGCGCATCTCTGTTATGCATACTGTAGAATTGGGAATGCTGGTAAGGAATTGGGGGTTGAAGATAGATTTAAAATCGCCTTGTTTTTAGTCAACGAAACAGTAGATGGATGGGAAAAATTATATGATGAGAATTGGTTGAATAATTGGGCTAAACAAGTAACATCGAAATTGGATTTCATTAAATCAGTTTTCCCTTCTTTCAATGTTAATTCTATATTTCCTTGTATAAATGCTTTATCGAATAAAATAGATGTGTCAGAATTTTCTGTGTCACACTTAATGCAACCGGATTTTTTTTTAAGAATTCGCCCAGGTAAATATGATGCTGTTCGAAAGCAATTAAAAACAGCAGACATTCCGTTCACTAAAATATCTGAAACTTGTTTTGCCATACAAAATTCTGTAAAAATTGATTCCATTGTTTCAATTGATAGAGATGTAGTTGTACAGGACAAAAGCTCTCAAAGAATTGCCGAACTATTTGCAAAAATGGAATTGGATAAAACAAAAGCCATTCAATTGTGGGACTGCTGTGCAGCAAGTGGCGGTAAAACAATTTTAGCAAGAGATGTTTTGGGTGTAATGGATATTACTGTATCAGATATTCGGGCTAGTATACTTCATAATTTGAAAACAAGGTTTGAAAGAGCCGGCATTAAATACTTTCAATCTTTAACAACAGATTTATCAAAACAAAACCCGCAAAAACCTGTAGGAAAATTTGATCTGATAATGGCTGATGTGCCTTGCAGTGGCAGTGGTACCTGGGGTAGAACTCCAGAACAATTACTATTATTTAAGGAAGAAAAGATTATTG
>CAIKTE010000362.1 GCA_903830285.1 uncultured Chitinophagaceae bacterium
ATCAAATCATAAGGGATGGTGGATATACCTCTTCCAATTTTATGACCAAAGTATTTGAGGGAGAGAATCATTCAGAAAAAGCATGGGCTAACCGTTTTGATATACCATTGCTATTTTTATTAAATAAATAGAAAGATGAAAAAAATATTGGCTTTTTTGTTACTAATAATTTCAGTCACAGTTCAATCGCAAACAACTGCTCTCAAAGAAAAATATCAATTGCTTCCATTCGGATCAGTTAAACCTTCGGGCTGGATAAAAGAACAGATGCAAAAAGATATGGCCGGTTTTGTAGGTAACCTAGATCAAATAGTTCCATCATTAATTAACGATCCAATTTATGGAGAAGGAAGGCTGCAGAAACATAGTAAAGCAAAGGATCTGGGCAATTTGAAATCTGGAGATGCGGGTGGTGATGATCAGTACAAATGGTGGAACAGTGAAACACAATCGAACTGGTGGGATGGTTATATCCGCAATGCTTTATTAGTAAATGATACAAAGGCCATTGAAAAAATAAAAAAGTATATCGACAGAATTTTAGCCACACAAGATGCTGATGGATACTTAGGAATTTATGATAAAGAATTACGTTATCAATTCACAGCAGAGAATGGTGAGCTATGGTCTAAGGCAACTTTATATCGGGGTCTTTTGGCCTATTACGAATACACGCATGATCAAAAAGTATGGAATGCATTATTGAAAGCAATAAATAATGTAATGCAGCATTATCCTATAGATCATTCGGATCCTTTTAATGTGGGCAAAGGTTTTTCGGGAGGTGTTGCACATGGGCTCACTTTTACAGATGTATTGGACAGGATGTATCAATTGACAGGAAATAAAAAGTACTGGGATTATGCATTGTTCCTATTCATGAATTTTTCCAACAATTTCACTTCTGAGAAAGATGTGCAGCTAAAAAGTATTTTTAATCCTGATTATAAATTGCAATCGCATGCTGTACATACTTATGAGCATTTGAGGCCTTTGATCGTTGCAGCGTATGCATCCGGTAACAATGAAATGCAAAAAGCATTGGAAATTTATCTTACCAGAATAAAAAATTGCAGCACGCTTACCGGAGCAGCCATTGGTGATGAATGGATCGGTGGAAGAACCGCCAATAGTACTACGATTGGTTACGAATATTGTTCAATTCATGAATTGATGAATAGTTATACCGTATTGCTACAAAAAAGCGGTAACCCTCAAAATGCAGACGCTGCAGAAAATATTTTCTATAATGCTGCACAGGGCAGCAGAGATCCAGATCATTCCGGCATTGCTTATCTAAAAACAGACAATTCTTATGAAATGATGGGAACAAAGAATGGTGACGTGGAAGCCGGCAGAAATCAAACACGTTATAAATACTCGCCAGCACATCAGGATGTGGCGGTATGCTGTAATCCTAATGCAGGAAGGATCACTCCTTATTTTATTCAGTCATCCTGGCTGAAAGAAACCGACAGCATTCTGGTTGCTGCATTGCTCGCTCCTACTGTTGTAAATACTGCAGTTAAAAAAATAAAACTTAGCATTGAAGAGATCACCAATTATCCTTACAGCAATAATTTTATTTTCAAAATAAGCCCTGAAAAGAATGTCCGATTCACCTTAAAGATCAGAAAGCCGGATTGGGTAAGCAATATCATCACAAAAGAAAAATACAGTGTAGAAAATGGTTACATTCTTATCAACAGGATATTTAAATCAAATGACAGCGTTACAATAGATTTTCCAACTGAAGTGAAAGTTAGGGAAGACAATAATCACGAAAAATATTTTAGTTATGGGGCATTGGTTTTTGCAATGCCGATCGAAGCAACAGCAATAAAAGGTAAAATATATGTAGCAGATTTTTCGGACTGGATATATAAACCCATGAGCAATACAAGGTATTCATATGTTGACAGCAAGCAGGCATATTATGAAAATGGGAAGATCATTGTATCACTAAAAAATCAAAACAATAATTCGATTGAAAAAACAGTACTGATCCCTTTCGGAAAAACGATATTGAGGCAGGTAAGTTTTAAATAAAATAACTAGATACAAAATGCAGCAGCAATTTCTGCACCCAGTTTTGCATTGTTCTTTATTAAAGCAATATTGGCTTCGAGGCTTTCTCCTTTAGTATGTTGAGCGATCCATTGTAATAAAAAAGGTGTTACTTCTTTTCCTTTGATATTTTTTTCTGTGGCTGCTTCTAAGGCTGCATCAATATGCAGTTTCATTTCGCTTGCTTCTATTTCCTGCGAGGAAGGAACAGGATTGGCAATTAAAACAGAACCTTCTAAACCCAATGCCCATTTGGTTTGCAGCATTTCAGCGATTTCTTTGGCTGAATCTAAACGAAGTGGTGAATCCAGTCCGCTCTTACGGGAATAAAAACTGGGGAATTCGCTTTGTCCGAATGTTACAACAGGGATCCCTTTTGTTTCTAAATATTCTAAAGTGAGTTCAATATCCAAAATAGATTTTACACCTGCAGAAATGACTGCAACAGAAGTGTTTTCCATTTCAGTTAAGTCGGCAGAAATATCCATGCTTTTTGCTGCACCACGATGTACGCCGCCAATACCGCCTGTTACAAAGATTTTGATCCCAGCCATTGATGCAATGCGCATGGTGGCTGCAACAGTGGTAGCGCCGTATAATTTTTTACTGATGACATAAGGCATATCACGCAGGCTCACTTTCCATACATCTTTGGCCTTACCGAAGAATTCAATTTGTTGGGCAGACAAACCCACAAAACATTTCCCGTCAAATATGGCAATGGTGGCCGGGATAGCGCCATTATCTCTTACAGTTTGTTCAACCGCCAACGCAGTCTCTACATTTTTGGGATAAGGCATTCCATGTGAAATAATGGTTGACTCTAATGCAACAACGGATTTGCCTTGTTGTAATGCATCTGCAACTTCGGGATGTATTTGAAGAAATGGATTGATCATTGTTGAATAAAGTTATGCTGTTTAAGTGTGCGATTCTTTCACTGAAAGAATCGAATGCAACAGAAGTTTAATAACGATATTGAAGCAGGAAACAAAAGAAAATACACTGCAATTTAAATCCTCAGTCCACCTTCTACCCTATACCCTATACCCTATACCTTCTACCTTAAACCTTCCACCTTCTAATAATATTTAGAAACCAGTTGTAGTAATTTTTCCTGATTAAGGTGCGTAGCTATTGCTCCGTTTACCTGCAATATTTCGGCAGATAAAGTATGTGCAATGCGTAAACTTTCTTCATGGCTTTTGTTTAGATATTTTGCCAGAATAAATCCGGAAACAGAACCATCACCCGCACCTGTACAATCTTTTACTATTGCATCAGGAGCAGCCAATGTGAGTGATTTATCTTTACTGAAAAATGAAGAGCCCTCTGCCCCTCTGTGTAACCAAATATTTTGTACGCCCCTACTTAATAATTCATTTACCTGATCCTGAATGGTTATTGCAGAAGGACTACATAAAACAGGTAACTCATCTTCGTTGGGTGTAATCAAATACAATCCTTCCAGATCAGCATTGCGATATTTTTCGGCAGGCGGAACAGATACAGGCTCAATAATAAAAGGTATACCACTTTCTATACTAAAAGCCAGCAACCATTGTACTGTTTCTACATTTACATTAGCATCAGCTAAAATGCAAGAAGCTGTTTCTAACAATGGTTTGTTTTTTTCTAAATGTTCGGGTGTAATTAAATGCAATGGCGGATTGGTAAGAAAGGCCGTAAATAAAGAACCATCCTGATTCAGGATACCTGTATATTTTCCTGTGAGTGCAGAAGTGGTGATAGCTGCATCTAATTGTATTCCGGTGTATTCGCAGATCGTTTTTAACCAGTCGCCTTCGCCATCACTCCCAAACACACTGATCAACTGAACGGGAACACCTAATAATGCCAATTGATGAGCTATATTTCTGCTAACGCCTCCGGCACTGCGGTGAACGGTTCCTTCATTGGTAGTTGCTAAAAGAATAGGATGACTGGCATGATATAATTCATCAACCAGTGCTGCGCCGATACAAATTACAGGGTTTGACATAGCTGCAAAAGTAATTGAGCAGCATTAATAAAATATGATAATCCTCAGAAAGAATTATACATTTTTGATCTCTGCGATCAATTTCTGTAATGCCGCTTTTGCATCACCGAAAAGCATGGATGTTTTGGGTTGATAGAAAAGGTCGTTCTCAATACCGGCATAACCGGGTTTCATACTACGTTTATTAACGATCACCGTTTTAGCTTGCTCTACTTCTAAGATAGGCATACCGTAAATAGGTGAAGAAGGATCATTTTTAGCTGCAGGATTCACTACATCATTCGCGCCGAGGATCAGGACAACATCAGTTGATTTGAATTCAGCATTGGCATTTTCCATTTCCAGTAATTTATCATAGCTAACATCAGCTTCAGCCAATAAAACATTCATATGGCCGGGCATACGTCCAGCAACAGGGTGAATAGCATATTTTACTTCCACTCCTTTTTCTTCCAGTAATATTTCCAGTTCATGGCAGGTATGCTGTGCTTGTGCAACGGCTAATCCATAACCCGGAACAATGAATACTTTTTTGGCATAACTCATCAGCATGGCTGCATCGGTAACTGTGATCTCTTTATAATTACCTGCTTGTTTTGCGGGACCACCTGCTGCTGCATGTTTGGTACCGAATGAACCCACCAGCACATTCATCAGGCTTCGGTTCATGGCTTTACACATCAATATCGTTAAGAGTGTACCTGCAGCTCCCACAAGGATACCACCGGTAAGCATTACTTTGTTGTTGTATAAAAAACCGCCGCAAGCTGCTGCTACACCTGTAAATGAGTTCAATAAAGAAATAACAACAGGCAT
>CAIKTE010000363.1 GCA_903830285.1 uncultured Chitinophagaceae bacterium
GTTGCTTTATTGGGCAATAATGCTTGCTGGCAGACATCTCCAGTAGAGGTTCCAGCACAGGGGACTACTAACTGGGGTCATTTCTTGGTTCTTACGGGCTGGCAGAAAAGACCCAATGGAAAGTTTGATTTTGAAGCGTGCAATTCTTGGTCAGACCAGTGGGGCGATATGGGATTTTGCTGGATACCGGAAGAATACTTTACTGCCGGACTGGGTTACAATGAGTGGATTTTGACAGAAATTCCAAAAGGCGAATATGGGATACTTCAGAAACTTATTACACATGGATTAACAATGGTAATGGACAAAGGACTAAGTATAAATGAGGTCCGTAATTTTTTGGATGTTGCCGGTCCGCATGTAGATATAGTAAAATTAGGTTTCGGCACTTCATATGTTACTCCAAATCTGAAAGAAAAAATTGAAGTGTATCAGTCATACGGCATGCCTATATATTTTGGTGGAACATTATTTGAGGCTTTTCTGATCCGCAACCAATTCAATGAATATATTAATGTTTGTAAAGATTTTGGTGTTACTTATATGGAAGTGAGTGATGGCAGCATTGATATACCACACGCAGAAAAATGCGGATACATTGAAAAATTAACCAAACACGGTACGGTATTGAGTGAAGTGGGAAGTAAAGACGCTGCACATATCATTCCGCCATATAAATGGATCGAATTAATGCGGGCTGAACTAGAGGCAGGTTCTTCCTATGTAATTGCTGAAGCACGTGAAGCAGGTAATGTAGGAATTTACAGAGGTAGTGGTGAAGTGCGCGAAGGGTTGGTTCAAGAGATCCTTACGCAAATACCGCATGAAAAAATCATCTGGGAAGCCCCGCAAAAGGCACAACAACTGTATTTTTTGGAATTGATCGATTGTAATGTAAACCTTGGCAATATTGCCCCAAATGAAGTAATTCCCCTTGAAACAATGCGAATTGGTTTACGTGGCGATACTTTTCATTTGTATTTAAATAAATAAAACTCCTGATGCGCATCTACGGACTGATTGGTTACCCGCTTTCACATTCATTCTCTAAAAAATATTTTGATGAGAAATTTGCAAAGGAAGGAATAGTCGATGCAAACTTTGAGAATTTTTCTCTCGACAATATTTCAATGTTGCATGAAATTCTTGCACAAAAAAACCTGAACGGCTTAGCTGTAACCATTCCATATAAAAAATCTGTGATCGACTTTTTATATGATTCAACCGATGCAGTAAAACAAATGGGGGCGTGTAATTGCATAAAGATCAGTGATAATAAATTATCCGGGTATAATACTGATGTCATCGGTTTCGAGAGATCATTTATCAAACAATTAAAACCCCACCATACAAAAGCATTGATACTTGGAACAGGTGGTGCTGCTTCAGCTGTCGAATTTGTGTTACAGAAACTAAATATCGAACACGAATTTGTATCGCGCAAAAAAGTAGGAACTGAATTCTTGTATAGTGAACTTGACCAAAATGTTTTGAACGAATATTCCATCATTATAAATGCATCACCCATCGGTACTTATCCCGATATTGATGAGGCTCCGGCCATTCCTTACCAGTTTATCACATCAAAACACTATTTATTCGATCTTGTATATAATCCCGCTGAAACCAAATTTTTACAATACGGGAAATCAAAAAATGCAACCATTCAAAATGGTCTGGAGATGCTTGAGTTGCAGGCAGAAGAAAACTGGAAGATTTGGAATGAATGATCAGCTCAGTTTTTGAATGGCTTCTTCAGGTAGACTGACTTTCTTTTTTAGATTGTAATCAAAACAAATCATTCCGGTTTTTGCTTTTCCGGCCAAAACAGTATTTTGATCAGCCTTAACTTCTAATTTGTAAAATAGGTCGAAACCTAATTTGTCAAAACCATTGGCTTTAACAGAAATTATTACGTTCTCTCCGTAACTCAATTCCTTTTTGTATTCGATGGCAACATCAGCCATAATTAATCCCACACCTGCAAAATCAAGTTCGCTATACCCATGATGATGTAAGAATTGTTGCCTTGCTTCATGAATTAATGATAAAAAAGAGTCATTGCCAACATGGCCACCGTAATTAAGATCGGTGATCCTGATGCTGATCGAAGTGGAAAATGAAAAATTTTCGGGTAAATTTATTTTAATGCGTTCCATTTTCTTTTAAGAATTGAATGAGTTGATCGGTAGCTTTTCTTCTGTGACTGAAAACGTTTTTTTCTTCCATCGTCATCTCGGCAAATGTTTTATCGCTTCCTTCCGGAATGAATACGGGGTCATATCCGAAACCTTTATTTCCTTTTTGGTCTGTGATGATCTTTCCTTCACAAATTCCTTCAAACAAATATTCTTTATTGTTTAGAATTAAAGAGATCACTGTTCTGAAATGCGCATCACGATTGTCTTTCCCCAAAAGCTTCGCTAAAAGTTTATCAATATTATTTTGAAAATCTTTGTTTTCACCAGCATAACGTGCACTCATAACGCCTGGCTCTCC
This sequence comes from uncultured Chitinophagaceae bacterium, assembly GCA_903830285.1. Taxonomy (GTDB): domain Bacteria; phylum Bacteroidota; class Bacteroidia; order Chitinophagales; family Chitinophagaceae; genus CAIQDX01. The sequence continues at coordinate 2,500 of CAIKTE010000363.1, forward strand.
ATTCAATGCAGTCACTTCCAGCCCGGTATCTTCGCTAAAGCAATTTTGCTTGGTGATTTGGTGTATGACTGATGATTTTTCAGAAGCATTCTTCTCTAGGGTGTCATGTGGTTCAGGGATATCAATATCAATACCTGCTTCTTGAAGGGTAATGATATTAAATTCATTCCCGATCACGGTTCTTATTTCATCAACTTTGTGCTGATTATTAGTGGCGAATATTAAGTTTGTTTTCATTGAAGGAATTAAATATTGAACATCTTTTTTAAGCTCAGCCATAGTTTACTCTTCTCCAATTTTGCTTCTTGGGTATTACCCTGTATGATTTCTAAGGAAGGGCTTAATAAAAATTTACAATTGTTGTATTGCTGGATCTGGTAATGCGGAACAGTAAAGGGCAATTGAATTTCTTTAGCTGTAATATCGAGTAGCAATAAAAATTCAGGAGAAAGCTTTTCGGTTAATTCGGTATAGGAATAATTGTTTTTGGCATAATTTATAATAGCAACATCACCGAGATTCAATTTGCAGGCACCTAAAATAGCTGACAAAAATTGCAGCCATTCATCACGCAAATAAACTGCTTCTTCATCTTTTACTGCAATAACAACATTCTTTTTGTTTTCACCTAAAAACCATTTTTGGGAGGGCGGTGTTTTTTGTTTTTTTACCTTAGTTTCAGCCGTATTTAAATCCACTAAAACGTCTTTATAGAGTTCGGCGATCAAAAAGTCCGGCAATTGTAATTTTTTAAAACTCATGATTATTTTAGAATATTAACGACTGTTAGTTTTCTTTTTTCTTTTAAATTTGCATCAAATATAAAGTTATGACCGCAGCAGTTGATATCAATGTTTCGAAAGTTGAACGCAGTAAATTAAATGACCTGAATCTTGAAAATATTCCTTTCGGGAAATATTTTACTGATCATATGCTGGAAGCCGATTATGAAAACGGTGAATGGAAGAATGTAGAGATCAAGCCATATCAGCCCCTGGTTTTAGAACCTTCTTTATCTTCTTTGCACTATGGACAGTCCATTTTTGAAGGGATAAAGGCATATAAAGACGAAAACAATAATGCATATATTTTTCGTCCCCACGATAATTTTATCCGGTTCAATATTTCTGCAGAAAGAATGTGTATGCCTGCTGTTCCTGAAGAAATTTTTATGGAAGGAATGAAATTGTTGGTTGATCTTGATAAAAATTGGATCCCTAATAAAAAAGAGCATTCACTTTACATACGTCCGTTTATGTTCTCTACGGACTGCCAGTTGGGAGTAAAACCTTCTGAGACATATAAATTTATGATCATTTTAAGTCCTACAGGTCCGTATTTTGCAGAGCCGATGAAGATCTTTGTAGAAGAAAAATATACCCGTGCAGCTCCCGGTGGTGTTGGTTTTGCAAAGAATGCAGGTAATTATGCAGGAAGTATGATCGCTGCAAAAGAAGCAAAAAAATTGGGCTACGATCAGGTTTTATGGACAGATGCTTTTGAACATAAATGGTTACAGGAAGTTGGGATGATGAATGTTGTTTTTGTGATCAATGGTGTTGCCATTACGCCATCTTTGGAAGAAGGAACAATTTTAAAAGGGGTGACCCGTGCTAGTGTAATTACTATTTTAAAAGACATGGGAATTCCTGTTGAAGAACGTAGAATTAACATTGAGGAGTTGATTGCAGCTTATAAAAACAATAGTTTACAGGAAGTATTTGGTACTGGTACAGCTGCTACAATTGCATTGATAAAGGAATTACGGTATAAAGATTTTGTAATGCAGTTAGATATTACAAAATGTAAAGTGGCAAATGCCGTTAAACAAACATTGAATAGTATCCGTTCATGTTCAATAGATGATAAATTTGGCTGGATGGTGAAAGCATAATTGCATCCAAAAAATAGAGCCCGAAATCCTGCTTTTTTAAAATTTTAGGATTTCGGGTTTTTCTTTTTGGAATTTAGCTAAAGGCCTATTACCTTTGCCGTCCGAAAAAAAATAAACAAAGTAGAATGCCTACCATTCAACAATTAGTAAGAAAAGGCCGCGAAATCATCAGGGCTAAGAGTAAATCAAGAGCTTTGGATGCTTGTCCGCAGCGTCGTGGTGTTTGTACAAGGGTGTATACAACTACTCCTAAAAAACCAAACTCCGCCTTGCGTAAAGTTGCCAAAGTGCGTTTGACCAATAAAATTGAGGTGATCGCCTATATTCCGGGTGAAGGCCATAATTTACAAGAGCACTCGATCGTATTGATCCGTGGTGGTCGTGTAAAGGATTTACCGGGTGTTCGTTATCACATTGTTCGTGGTAGTTTGGATACTGCAGGTGTGAAAGACAGAAAGAAGAGCCGTTCTAAATACGGTACCAAGAAAGAAAAAGCAAAAAAATAATCTCTAAAACAGCTGAGTAAAGTTTTAATACTTGAAGAAATTCAGCCCCAATTTAAAAATTAGCAAACATGCGTAAAGCACAAGCCAAAAAATTACCACTCGCTCCTGATGGACGTTTTAACGATAAGCTGGTTACCCGTTTCATCAATAACCTGATGTGGCAAGGTAAAAAAAGTACTGCGATCAATATTTTTTATGATGCAGTAGATAAAGTAACCAAAACCACAGGTGAAGATGGTTATGAAGTTTGGAAGAAAGCATTGACAAACATTACTCCGGCAGTTGAAGTTCGTAGCCGCAGAATTGGTGGTGCTACCTTTCAGATCCCATCTGAAGTTCGTGCCGACAGGAAAATCTCTTTAAGCATCAAATGGATGGTTCGTTACAGCCGTGAAAGAAACGGACGTACAATGGCTGATAAATTAGCCAACGAGATCATCGCAGCAAGCAAAGGTGAAGGTGCTGCTTTCAAAAAGAAAGAAGACACGCATCGTATGGCTGAAGCAAATAAAGCATTCTCCCACTTTAAAGTTTAATTTATTTATATAATTGAAAAGCCTCGATTTATCGGGGCTTTTTTTATTTTAATGATTCAATGACAAATCCTGAATTGTATCATTCTTCTTGCTGTAGAATCGATTCTAACAGGCGATGCGTATAGTGGGGAATGCTGATTTCAAAAATTCTCCACAAGTGAATTAAATATTTGTCAACCTCTTTTTCAATGCAGTAAATCCTTACCTTTGCCGCCTCAAAAAAATTTTAAAAACAAGAACTATTTATGGCTGACTTGAAATTACAACGCAACTTCGGTATTGCTGCTCATATTGATGCCGGTAAAACTACCATGACAGAGCGTATCCTGCGTTACACAGGTATGATTCATAAAATTGGTGAAGTGCATGATGGTGCTGCAACTACGGATTGGATGGAACAGGAAAAAGAACGTGGTATCACTATTACTTCTGCAGCTGTTAGTTGCCAATGGAAATTTCCAACAAACAAAGGTGTAGCCGATGCAAACACAAAAAGCTACTATTTTAATATCATTGATACTCCGGGTCACGTGGATTTTACTGTAGAAGTAGAACGTAGTATGCGTGTACTGGATGGTTTGATCGCTTTATTCAGTGCTGTTGATGGTGTTGAGCCTCAGTCAGAAACAGTATGGCGTCAGGCAAACCGTTATAAAGTTCCACGTATCGGTTTCGTTAATAAAATGGACCGTGCGGGTGCTGATTTTTTAATGGTGGTTAACCAGGTTCGTGAAATGTTAGGTGCCAAAGCCGTGCCTTTACAATTACCGATTGGCGCAGAAGATGAATTTAAAGGCGTTGTAGATTTGATCACTATGAAAGGTGTTCAGTGGGATATGGAAACTGAGGGAATGACCTATAAAGAAATTCCTGTTCCTGACGATATGAAGGAAGAGGCAGAATATTGGAGAGCTCAGTTAATAGAAGCAGTTGCAGAATATGATGATAAATTATTAGAGAAATTTTTTGATGATCCTACTTCAATCAGCGAAGCAGAAGTGCATGAAGCCATTCGCAAAGCAACTATCGATTTGAGTATTGTACCGATGATGTGTGGATCTGCATTTAAAAATAAAGGTGTACAAACTGCATTAGATGCTGTTTGTCGTTATTTGCCTTCTCCTCTCGATATTGATGATACTGTAGGAACTGATCCTTCAACTGGACTAGAAATCTCTCGTAAACCAAATGCGAAAGAACCATTTTCAGCATTAGCGTTTAAGATCATGACCGATCCTTTTGTGGGACGTCTTGCTTTCTTCCGTTGCTATTCTGGTCATTTGGATGCAGGTAGTTATGTTTTGAATGTAAGAAGTGGAAAGAAAGAACGTATCAGTCGTATCATGAAGATGTTTGCTAACAAGCAAAATCCGATTGATTTTATTGAAGCTGGTGATATTGCTGCAGCGGTAGGTTTCAAAGAAATCAAAACTGGAGATACTTTGTGCGATGAGAACCATCCGATCGCTTTAGAAAATATGTTCATTCCTGAACCCGTTATCTCCGTTGCCGTTGAGCCTAAAACTCAGGAAGACGTTGATAAAATGGGTATGGCAATCGCCAAATTAGTAGAAGAAGATCCTACTTTAAGAGTAAGAACAGATGAAGATACTGGTCAAACAATTTTAAGTGGAATGGGAGAGTTGCATTTGGAGATCATTGTTGATCGTATGCGTCGTGAGTTCAAAGTTGAGATCAACCAGGGTAATCCGCAGGTAGCATATAAAGAAGCTTTTGGTCAAACTATCGAACACCGTGAAGTGCTGAAGAAACAGTCTGGTGGTCGTGGTAAGTTTGCCGATATACAATTCTCGATCGGTCCTGCTGATGCAGAATGGCTGACTGAAAATCCGGGAAAAAGATTCCAGTTCAAGAATGATATTTTTGGTGGATCTATTCCAAAAGAATTTATTCCTGCCATTCAGAAAGGTTTTGAATCTTCAATGGGAACAGGTGTTTTAGCTGCTTACCCGGTTGAAACAATGAAAGTGAGGATCTATGATGGTAGCTTCCATCAGGTGGATTCTGATTCAATGTCATTTGAATTATGTGCGAAAGGTGGTTTCCGTGAAGCTGGTCGTAAAGCAAAACCTGTTTTATTGGAACCGATCATGAGAGTGGAAGTAGTTACACCCGATCAATATATGGGTGATGTAACAGGAGATCTGAACCGTCGTCGTGGTATGCTGGAAGGTATGGATACCAGAGGAAATGCACAGGTTATCAAAGCCAAAGTTCCATTGAGTGAAATGTTTGGATATGTAACCCAGTTACGTTCCCTGTCTTCCGGTCGTGCAACATCTACCATGGAGTTCTCACATTACGCGCCTGCACCAAATAATATTGCAGAAGAAGTAATAGCAAAGAGCAAGGGTAAAGTAAAAATAGATGACTAATTAAATTTTGATAATAAGGAAGCCTCGTTCAAATTTTGAACGAGGCTTTTTCATATTGTAGCAGGTAGTTTTGAGGATATTAGGGATGAAAAAGCTCCAAAAAGCTAAAAATGGGGATATTGAAATATTTATTCAATATTTTTTTCTGATTATCTTAAAATTCTTTCAATATTTCTTGCCTGTGTGGTATCAGCCCCTTACCTTTGCAGCCCCAACGGAAAATTGGGTTTTGAATATGTCTCAAAGAATCAGAATTAAATTACAGTCTTACGATCACAACTTGGTAGATAAATCTGCCGAGAAGATCGTTAAAACAGTACGCAGCACAGGTGCCGTTGTTACAGGACCTATTCCTCTTCCTACAAGAAAGAGAATCTTTACTGTACTCCGTTCACCACACGTTAATAAAAAGAGTCGTGAACAATTCCAACTTTGCACCCACAAGCGCTTGTTGGATATTTATACTTCTTCTTCAAGAACCGTAGATGCATTAAGCAAATTGGATTTGCCATCAGGTGTTGAAGTTGAGATTAAAGCTTAAACTTATAATCCTCTAAACAGGATTAAGGGAAAGCAAAAAGTTCTTATAATCATTATTTCATCTTTCAATCACACTAAGTGTGAGAAAAAAGCTCTGATAAAAAAATTTCCAACTTCATTTAGAAGTTGGGGGTACATATAAACAGGCCCTTCGAGGTTTGTTTGCTATCGGTACTTCCGAAGCCTCGTTTTTAACGAGGGAACAAAGGAAAAGGTCGGCAGAAAACAGGGATTGAATTTCGCTTTCATCGGCGGAATGTCCTCTACACCTCAGCGGGGCGCAAACCGCTAAACGATGAAAGGAATTATTGGTAAAAAAATCGGGATGA
>CAIKTE010000364.1 GCA_903830285.1 uncultured Chitinophagaceae bacterium
CCGGCGATGGCCGATGCGGCGACGCGGAAGAGAGCGCTGAACCTCGAGAAAGGCGATCAACCTTTGAATGTCAAACTAATTGCCCTCGATGCGGAAGCGCAAAGATCGGAAATCAACGCTGAGTATTTTAATGCATTGTATTTTGGCGAAAAACTATCACAATTTTCGGGTGATTTTGTTTATTATACCCCTTCCGAATACAGTCCATCCCCTTTCATCTTTCATTTGATCACAGACGATATGCTGCAACTCGCCAACACTTTATATTACCTGATAAGGGGTGTTATAGTAAACGAATCTTCTACTGGTATCATGGAAAAATACTGGGACGAAAGTGATGTGTTCTGGGAAAACTACCTTAATGATAAGATTGACCCTGTTTGCGGGGGGCTTCTTCATATTCTGCACAAATATCAGGAAGAGGGAGATTTTTAGTGTATGGGTCCAAAAAAATAAGAAAGAATGTTTCAACAGACAAATTTTGTGTCGTGTACCTGCTAAACACAAGGTATTTTCTCGTCCAATGAACACCTTTGGGCAATGTCATTAAGTTAAGGATTGTCACTCTGGCTCTCGAAGAGTGATGAATGATTGGTCGTTATAAAATCATGGTTCGAGTGCCTCACCATGACATCTTATTCCTTAATTTAATGACATTGCCCTTCGGGGCAGCGCACAAAGCGATCGCGGCAAGATGTTATTCTATTCTTCAGTTTATGCTTTAAACAAAACAGCAAAAAACCTGTTGCACTAACTTATAGTGTTCAACAGGTTTCTTCCGCTTTTGTCCGGCCTATTTTTTTAACAGGTATTTCAAAAATACCGATACCAAAAAACTAACGGTTGCGCCAATTGCTGCCAAGACGATCGTTTTCAGAATATCATCTTTTTGAATACTTGCAAAAACAGAGCATAGCGTACCACCAATAGTTCCTGCTCTTGTGCTTTGATTAGTTTCCATTTTCACCTCCTTTTTTATTAATGAGCCCATCAGTTTTCGATAGAACTGCCGCATCTTTTTCGGTGGTGAGCTGGCTTACAGAACCAATAATGGCACCTGCTACTGCAGCGTAACCTGCTATGCTTGTTACGATGGCAGGTAAACTTACCGGTGCACTGAGAATAACTGTACTGATGGCCACCAAAACGATCCCGATATTTCTTAGTTTTTTAAAAAAGCCCGGTGTAGGGGCTTCGATTCTTTCTATGATGTTCATATGATTCGTTTTATAGAATCGGAATCATTTGCAGTTTCTGTTTTATCTGCATTGATTGCCGATTGAATGGTGATAAAAATGGATTCTTTTCGGGCTGATGCTTCAAAAGCAATTGCCTTTAATTGCTCAAAAGCGACCCTTGACTGAATGCCTTTTCCTTGACCTGTTAACTTACTGACCGGCGCAATACAACCCTGCAGTTCCTGCAAAGCATCATTAGCAGGATGTATCAAGATATCATCTCTCTCGGGTACATTTTTAAGTGCTAAATGCCAACCGAATTTTTCACTGTATCTTTTTATCA
>CAIKTE010000365.1 GCA_903830285.1 uncultured Chitinophagaceae bacterium
AAAATTTTTGCAGGAATACAAACTTTTCCGTTGGTCTTACTTTCAACATCCATTTTAATTCGCATGACCGTTTCGAGATCGGTAGCAACAATGTTTAATTTTTTATCTTCAATCTCGAATAAAAAATCCTCTAAAATCGGCAACACGGTATTGGCATTAATTACGCCGCTGATTTGTTGCAGATGTTTTAATAATGATGATGATGAAACAATAAACTTCATGGTTTTTTTCTTTTTATAACAGCAACAAACCTACTGTAAAATGTTAATATTCCATACAGATATTTGTCCATTCACTAAGATCACTGCAGCAGTTCCGATCAATCCGGCAACCGAACATATCTGCAATACTTTTCTCTGTTTAATAAATCTGGGTATCAGGATGATGCCAATGAGATAACTCAGGATCATGATGATCAAAGTATAGGTTGCAAAAAATTTGGCATCCCTGAAACTATAACCCTGATGCTGTGCATAATTAATGATCGAATCAACTGCCAATACTTCTACACTGGCACTGCAAAAAACGGCCACTGCCCCTAACAATAAATAGGGAAATTGAAAAATGCTGGTCTTATTATTCTTTTCATCAGAAACTTTATGATCATCTTCACTTGTATCAACATCCGGCAAATGAGAAAGCCTGATCATCAATCCCAGGCCGATAAATATTACTGCCATCAAAATATAAGGAATGATCAACCTTGTACCTAACTGATTCAGGATAATTTGTCTGGCATCTTCTCCAACGATCTTTAATTGCTTTTGAATCTGATCAATTTCATCCGGTCCATTGGTGATAGACTGAATCAGGATCACAGGAGCAATAGCACCTGCTACTTTATTACAGATCCCCATGATACTGATCCTTTTTGCAGCACTTTCAATAGGGCCCAAAATGGTTACATATGGATTGGATGCAGATTGTAAAATTGTTAGCCCGGTTGCTTGTACAAACAACCCGAATAAGAAAAGCGGATAGATCCTGGTCATGGCTGCCGGAATAAAAATGAATGCTCCCGCCGACATAATAAATAGTCCTAAGATCATCCCATTTTTAAATCCGGTTTTCTTAAGGATATAAGATGAAGGAATGGCCATGATAAAATAAGAAACATAGAAAGCAAAAGCCACCATCATGGATTGCAAGGAAGTTAATTCGCAAACCATCCTAAAATAAGGGATCAGGATCGCATTGATCCAGCTTACAAAACCAAAAACAAAAAACATAATTCCTAGAATCGCAATAGGCTTTAGCCTGAAAGATCTTAATGACATTTTTTTAGAGGCCGATTCTATCATAATCAGTTGTTTATTTGCACGATCAGAATGAATCGTTATCAGTATTTTTTTATGGTACTATAAATGCTGCTATAAAGGTCATACAATCTTTATTAAGTTGTTAGCCTTTTAAAACTTCTCCATATACTTCACCTAAAATATCCCACACTTTTTGAGGTTCGGGTGCCGATAAGAATGTTCCCATGCCAGCGCGATAGGTCCATGAGAAAATAGAATCAACACCTTCAGCAGCATATATCCTCACTACTTCTTTGATCGTTTGCAGATCATCCGGTGATCTGAAAAATGATTGTACCCAGCGTTGCGAAGGTTTATGATTCTGTTTCGCAAGCTCAACTGTTTTTCTAGCCAGATTCCTATGTGCTACCAATGCTTCATTTCCTTCCACCAATATAGAAGTAGAGAAAATATCGTAATTGGGATTGAATGCTATTTTTTCCCAATCATCAAAACCTCTTGCGTAAGATGCATAAAAATGATTGTCGGCAGGCAAAGAACATTGTGTAACACTTAATTTCGGGTTGATCGATTTTACGATCCTGCTTGCTTCTGATAAGATCTCATTGGCCTGATCGAATCTGAATTTAAGAACAGTCTGTGTTAATGTTTTTGGCATCTCATAACCGTACTTATCCTTAAATATTTTTTGAGTGATGGGGTTTCTGCAGGTAAAATCTGTGGTACTCTGATAACTGATCGGATAAACGGGCATTGCATAATGCGGTTCATCCCAAAAAAAACCATCTGCATTGCATGTGCGTGCAAGGTTCTCTAATATTCCCCAAAAATATTCTCTGAATGCGGGTGAACTCGGAGATGCAGCGGCAATGGGCTCACCGGTCAAGGCTGTCCATTGCTTATCATAAATGCTGCACTCCTGAAGAAACACAGAGGGGGGCTCTCCGCCAAAAAATTTACCGATACCCCAGGTATTGAGATATACTTTTAATCCAAGTTTTTTTGCTTCATCAACGATCTTTGGAATGGTTGGTTTCCAAAAAAATAGATCGAATTCAGTCAATGCCAGCAATACTGCAGTGCAGTTATGTTTTTTCATTTCTTCAAAGTCTTTTCTGGCATGTTCGGGATAAGAGATCCCGTAATAACTTACTCCTGTTTCAGTAACCGGCATAGCTGATCGTTTTGAATGTTCTGCAATCTTTCAGCATCAATCTCTTTACAATTGATACTTATCTTTTCTTATAATGATTTTACTCTTGAGTTATATTTTGCTCTTAATACTTTATTTCTTTCATCGCCACCGGGTATATTGGCACTTGACCAAATTGGGGGTACAATATTGCGGCGCACACACTCCTTTACACATTCAATTTCCAAACGATGTGCAATATAAAAATCAATTGTGCTGGATATGCCCGTAATAGGCTGTTCAAACCCAGGGACCGTAATTACAGTATCACCGAAAGGAACATAATTTTCCAAATAAATATCGGCTATATCAGATAAGTGTTTACCGCTTCTGTGGCGGATAGGGAAATCTTTGGGGATATTCCTGTTCCAGTCCTGTGAAGAAACACCGATAACCGTTGCCCCCCTTTTCTTGGCTTCCAATGCACAATCAATTGTTGGAGGATTAAAACCATAACTATGAAAAACAAGTATCACATCGTCTTTTCCAACACCATAATAATCTACTGTACCGTTACCAACATCATGCAGCCTTTCATGCCCCAAATACATATATGCCGGTGTTACAGGATGAATGGCATAATCGATCATCGGGCAGAGATTAGCAAGACCACCTGCTCTCCAGAATAATTCCTGCATCACCAAACAGGTATGCCCGCCTCCTCCATAAATATAGATCAGTTTGTCAGCAGCAATTGCATCGGCCATTTTAGACGCTGCTTTTAAAAGCCCTTCCTGTTCAGTTTCTTCAAACTTTTTAGCCATTGAAGTAAGCGTGTCTAATAATCTAAAATCAACTTCGGTTTTCATAATTTGTTATTTGATTGGTATGATTCTATTAAAATGATTTTTATGAACCATAAATCTAAAATCAAATATTTCCAAACTTCAACACTTTGGTATTGAAGTACTCTTTTACTATTTTCCTATATAAACTAACTTTGTGTAGATTTATCATTGTTATATGGATCAACTTGACCTTGTCTCAACGAATGAAAGAACCATCATCAACTTCAGTAAATGGGGAATTGATGGTATTGCAGTGATCGGTCACTACAAGTATTTTCAGGTACATCCGCAATTACCAAGGCACAATCATTCGAATATGATCGAAGTTGTTTTTTGCGCAAAAGGTGAACAGGTTTATGAAGTGAATGAACAGGTTTACAGTATAAAAGGCGGAGATATCTTTATTACAATGCCCGATGAGTTTCACAGTACTGCAGGCTATCCTGAAGATAAGGGTGAATTGTACTGGATCCTGATAGACCTTGCCAATGATAAGATCTTAAGCTGGACACAAAAAGAAGCAATTGCGCTCAAGCAATCTCTTTTAAATATTCCTAACCGGCATTTTACCGGTTCTCCTTCCCTGAAGAAGCATCTTGAAACCATTATCTCCTTTTATAAGTTTGAATCCTTAAATCTTTTGCAGCAAATAAAAGTGAAGCATATTGTGGAAGGCATTTTGCTGGAACTACTGGAATTGGGATTTAAAGAAACCAGCACCATCAATAATGTTTCACTGATCCGAATAAAGGAATTCATTGAGCAGAATATCAAAAGTAATTTCACCATTGCACAATTGGCTGCTCATGTTTATCTGTCTGAGTCGAGATTTAAAGCATGGTTTAAAGAACAAACGGGAATACCTCCTTTAGAATTTGTGTTAAGAAGAAAGATCCATTATGCCAAAGAGATGCTGCTAAAAGGAGAAAAATCTATCTCAGATATTGCATACGAGTTAGAGTTTTCTTCCTCACAATATTTTGCAAAAGTGTTTAAGAAATTTACTGATCAAAACCCTAGAGATATTAAAAAACAAATCGAC
>CAIKTE010000366.1 GCA_903830285.1 uncultured Chitinophagaceae bacterium
AATATTATTCGCAATCAACCATTCATTTGCAGGGTAATGATATTAATTTGAAGAATATGTTACAGTTGATAAGTTGAGTAGTTGATTGAGTTGAAAAGTGAAACCGATCATTTGCTAATATCCAATAAACTAATAAAAAGATAAACCATCCGACAACATGCATAAAGGATATTTACGAACCGCGGCTTTTCTCGGTGCACTTAGTGTTGCACTTGGTGCTTTTGGTGCACACGGCTTAAAGCAAATTGTTGATGAACATTCATTAAATATTTTTGAAACGGCAGTGCGTTATCAGTTCTATCATGTATTTGCCTTGGCATTAGTAGCTGTTTTATACAAAGAATTTAAAAATAGCTTGATTGAATGGGCAGGGTTCCTGTTCATACTTGGAATATTGTTTTTCAGTGGATCATTATACTTGCTCACTTTTAAAGCTGTATTGAATTTAGACGGATTAGTTTGGGTTGGTCCGATCACACCAATTGGTGGGGCATTCTTCATTGCTGGATGGATCTGTTTGATGTTGGGAGTGAAGAAGTAGATTTTTGTATTGTACCTGCTGCGCTGCTTTTATTATAAAAAGTAGAAATAATTTTATTGATCTCAAATAAAGATTGAGTATGAAACTGCCTTCTTTCACTGCACTTATCAATAATATTTCCAGTACATGTAAAAGGTTTTCATTTGCGATAATAGCTGCTATTATTGGCACCGTGTTCAACATTCTTTTAGCTCACCTTCCATTCAATCAAACCAATTCACATCACTGGTACTGGAATGTTGTAATGAGTTGTTATCTCGGAATGTTGCTGTTGATAGCATTAAGGGTATTGGCAGAAAGAAAAGCGTTTAATTATAATATAAAATTCTTATTGCAATTGTTAGGGATAGCATTGGCTATCCTTTATTATTTTTCTCTGCCTGATGAATTCATGATGATCAGCACCATCCGCTTTGTATTGTTTGCAATAAGTTTCCATTTGTTAATTGCATTTATCCCTTTTATCACACACGGTGAGATGAACGCATTTTGGCAATATAACAAAATGCTTTTCTTAAGAATATTAACCGGAGCTATTTATACCTGTGTTTTATATGTAGGATTAGCATTGGCTTTGTTAGCCATTGAAAAACTATTTGCTATTAATGTAGACAGGAATTTGTATTTCTATTTGTGGCTCATATTAACAGGGGTTTTTAACACCTTTTTTTTCCTGGCAGGCTTTCCCAACACTTATGCTGATTTAGAAGAAAGTACCGATTATCCAAAAGGCCTTAAAATATTTACACAGTATGTATTGTTGCCGATCATCACGATATACCTGCTGATCTTATATGCATATATGTGTAAAATTTTATTTACACAACAATGGCCGGTTGGTTGGGTATCGTATTTGGTATTAGGATTTTCGGTAGCAGGTATTTTATCATTGTTGCTGATCCATCCTATCAGATATGATGCAAACAATAAATGGATGCTAGGGTTTTCACGCTTTTTTTATTTTGCTATTTTCCCTTTATTGATCTTATTATTTTTTGCCATCGAAAGGCGCATAAGCGATTATGGAATTACTGAGTTGAGATATATGGTTTTGGTTTTGGCATTATGGTTATTTTTTATTGCCACTTATTTTTTGTTAAGCAAAAAAAAGAATATCAAGATCATTCCGATGTCACTATGCGTACTTGCGTTTTTAACTTCTTTTGGTCCATGGGGTGCTTTCTCTGTTTCGTTAAAGAGTCAGAAAGGGCATTTTGTAAAACTGATGGAGAAAAATAAAATATTGCTGAATGGGAAGTTGATTAAAGCAAGTAATCAGCCATCTTTTAACGACCGCAAACAGATCAGTTCCATCACAGAATATCTGGTAAGCAATCACGGCTATCAGGTATTGCAGCCTTATTTTACGCAGAACTTAGATTCGTTATTGAAGCTTGATTCTCTGAATACCGAAATGATATCGAATACAAAGACAACCAAATTGCTTGATCTGATAAACATAAAATTCATAACCCGTTGGCAACGCGGAGAAGAGTTTCCAAATGAAGTTGTAGATTTTGCTTACTCCGTTTCCACAAATCAGAATGATGTCATGGAGAGAATTGATGGCTTTGATTATTTAATTGACAATTATTCTGCACCGAATGAACAAAAGGACAAATCATGCAAGGTTTATAAATTTGAAAAGGACTCAGTCAAAATTTGTTATGAGCCTGATAAAATTGAACTCTTACTTGCTACTGATAAGGATAACAATATTGTTTTTGCTTTAGATACAATTGTGAAAAAAATAATTGAAAAAGAAGGAATGGGAAGACAGCAAATCAAAAGATCTGAAATGATAGAAACAGACAGCAATACCCATTATGTGTTTAAGCTAATGCTCAAAGGAATTTATGGAATAAAAAAAGAGAAACATTTACAGGTAACCAGTGTGCAAGCAATGATATTGATTGGAAGAAGAAAGTAATTAAGTTGGTTTGTACAATAAAAATCGATCTTTCTTTCATCATTTAGCATCTAACATTTACCATACAAAATTGCCAAGAACCATAGTTATCCACCGTTTAAGTGTACGAAGCAAGAAAAGTCGACAAGAAATCCACATGCGTGGCTAAATACAGAACTCATTCTTCACTTAGCTTATATTTGTTTCTATGGCGAACAGCTTAAGAAAGAAAACGCCACCGCCTCCCGATCCGGAACAATTAACGGCCGATAAAGAGGTGGAGGTTACGGTGACTGAAGTTGTAAAAGATGAACGTACTACCAAGATTGCGGGTGCGGTAAGCTTGCTTTTAGCCATCTTTCTCTTTGTTGCATTTACTTCTTATTTATTTACCTGGCAGGAAGATCAGGACAAAGTGCATCAGTTTGGCATCAAGATCTTTGCTACCGATGATGTAAAAGTGAATAATCTCTTGGGTGTGCTGGGTGCTTACATTGCTCATAATTTTATTTATAAAGGGTTTGGTATCGCTTCCTATTTATTCTGCAGCTTCTTTTTTGTACTAGGCGTTAATTTATTGGTGGAGAAAAAAGTGTTTTCTCTGGTTCGTAATCTGCGTTATGTGATCGTGGGTTTACTGGTGATCAGTATGACTGCAGCATTTGCCGCAAAAGGAACTGAATTCAGTTGGGGTGGTGGTGTAGGTGAATTATTGGACAGCTGGTCAATAAAATGGATCGGCAATTTTGGAACAGGAGCGTTGTTGGGATTAAGTGTTTTGAGTTATGTGATTTGGCGGTTTAATCCAACTTTCAAATGGCCGGAAAGAAAACCAAGACCGATCATTGAAGAACCTGAAACTTTTGAAAGAGGTGAGGATGAATTGCCAGTCCGCGGCGAATGGGATCTGGATGAAGAAGAAATTCCTTTGACCATCAATGAAAGGGAAGAAGCACTCAATCAAAATAAATTAAAGAATGATGGTAATGCCGGATCGCTTATAATGCCAGTTGTTGTTGAACCTGCTGTTGATCCAATGAACGAGTTTGATGTTAGTGAAAAAGAAGAACAGAGCGAGATAATAAATGACAGAATTGAGATGACAGTAGAAGAATCAAAACCTGCTGCAGAAAAAAAGAATCAGGGCAAATTAATGATCGATGATTCTGTTGATATGGAATTGGAAATTAAAAAAGTGGTGGAAGAAGAAGTGAAACCATCGGCTGCAAATAAGGTTACTACTGAAAGATATGATGCAACATTAGACCTGCGCGATTATAAATACCCGACACTTGATCTGTTAGAAACGTATGGCAGCGAAAAGATCGTTCATGATCCTTCAGAATTGGAAACGCATAAGAATCAGATCATTGCTACACTAAAGAATTATGATATCGCTATTCAAAGGATTGCTGCCACGATCGGGCCAACAGTTACTTTGTATGAAATAGTTCCCGCTCCAGGTGTTCGTATCAGTCGTATCAAAAATCTGGAAGATGATATTGCGCTAAGCCTTGCAGCGCTTGGTATTCGCATTATTGCACCCATTCCGGGAAAAGGTACCATCGGCATTGAAGTGCCTAATATCCGCAAGACTGTTGTGGGTATGAAAACATTATTGGCAAGTGATAAATTTCAAAATAATCATTTCTCATTACCCATTGCAATCGGTAAGAAGATAGATAATGAAAATTTCATTGTTGATCTGGCATCCATGCCGCATTTGTTAATGGCAGGTGCAACAGGACAAGGTAAGTCTGTTGGTATCAATGCTGTATTGATCTCATTATTATATAAAAAACACCCATCTCAATTAAAGTTTGTATTAGTGGATCCCAAAAAAGTGGAGCTGAGTTTGTATCGTGTGATCGAAAAACATTTTTTGGCAAAATTACCGGGTGAAGAAGAATCCATCATCACCGATACCAAAAAAGTTATTTACACATTGAATGCTTTATGTATTGAGATGGATAATCGTTACGACTTGTTGAAGGAAGCAGGTTGCCGTAACATTAAAGAATATAATGAGAAGTTCACTTCCAGGAAACTAAATCCTGAAAAGGGGCATCAATATTTACCATTTATTGTATTGGTAGTGGATGAGTTTGCCGATCTTATCATGACCGCAGGTAAAGAAGTGGAAATGCCTATTGCACGTCTGGCTCAATTGGCGCGAGCAGTGGGGATACATTTGATTATTGCAACACAACGTCCTTCCGTAAATATCATCACAGGAACCATCAAGGCAAATTTCCCTGCAAGAGTTGCGTTTAAAGTGTCTTCGAAAATTGACAGCAGAACCATTTTAGATGCTGGTGGTGCAGAACAACTGATAGGTAAAGGAGATATGCTGATCAGTTATAACGGTGAGATCGTTCGTTTGCAATGTGCATTTGTTGATACACCGGAAGTCGACAGGGTTTGTGAATTCATTGCCAATCAGCGAGGCTATCCTCATGCGTTCCTATTACCGGAATATGTGGATGAAAAAGATATGGAAGGAAAAGAATTCGATGCCAATGATCGTGATGCATTGTTTGAAGATGCAGCCAGATTGATCGTTCAAAATCAAATAGGAAGCACTTCACTGATCCAACGAAGAATGAAACTGGGTTATAATCGTGCAGGACGTTTAATGGATCAATTGGAAGCCGCGGGTATTGTTGGTCCAAATCTTGGTAGTAAAGCAAGGGAGGTTCGCTTCAAAACTGAAATGGAATTAGATGAGTTTCTGCAAACAATGGGTTAATATTTTTTAATAATATTTAGACCAATTAAAACAAACTTTCACCGAATCCTTCGCTCCTGTGTAAGCGAATGCATATATTTGCAGCAACAATTTTGATATGAAAAAGATCTACATTCTTTTGATTGCTGCTTTATGTATCACTGAACTTTCATTTGCCGATAATAATGATCCCAATGCAAAAAAAGTATTGGATGCGGTAAGTGCTAAGTTTAAGACTTTCAAAGGAATAACAGCTTCTTTTGCGCTTAAATCCTTTACAAGTAAAGGAAAGGATAATGGAACCCAAACAGGCAATATTTCAATTAAAGGGCAGAAATATTTACTCAAACAAGGCAAGACAGAGATCATCTCAGACGGAGTGAAAATCTATAATTTTGATGGCAATAAGACCATCACTATTTCCACTGTTGAAGAAGGTGGTCAAACATTGAGTCCGCAGAATTTATTATCCAACTTTTATGATAAGGATTTTTCATATAAGCTCATTTCATCAAAAGGAATCTATCATGAAGTAGAGTTGATACCGAATGATAAGAAGAAAAATTTTCAAAAAGTGAATGTGTTTATCGACAAGAACAAAGAGATGATCACAAAAGCCAAGATAACAGACAAGAGCAATAATGTGATTGAGTTCAGTTTAACGAATCTCAATACGAATGCCAATCTGCCAGATAATACTTTTATTTATAACAGAAGCAAATACCCCAAAGACGCTGAAGTGCTGGATTAACAGCAACAAAGAAACTGAAAGCCATTCATTGAAACTGAATGGCTTTTTTTATTCCCGATATAATTAATTCGATAATTTTATTGCATGAAAAAGCTATCCTTACTTATTATTCTTTCAGTAATAATAATTATTTCAGAGGCACAATATTCTGTTCGCCTGGTTGTGACCGATGTTGCCAGCAAAAAGAATGATGATATTTATGTGGCAGGTAATTTCAATAACTGGAATCCGAAAGATGAGAATTATAAGTTGAAACCATTGGGTGGCAGCAGGAAAGGCGTTGTGATCAGTAATATTGCTGCAGGCAATTATGCTTTTAAATTCACCCGAGGAAGTTTTGAAAAAGTAGAATGTACTGCAGACGGCAGAGATATCAGTGATCGTATATTGGATGTTACAGCAGATGTTTCCATTGATTTTGTTGTAGCCGGGTGGAAAGATGATTATCCGGAAAGACCCAAACGTTATTCTGCCAGTCCGCAAGTAAAAATAATAGATACTGCATTTAATATTCCCCAACTCAATCGCAAAAGAAGGATATGGGTTTATTTGCCAAAGACCTATACATATTCTTCTAAAACCTATCCTGTATTGTATATGCATGACGGGCAAAATCTATTCAATGAACAAACAGCTTTTTCCGGAGAGTGGGGAGTGGATGAATGTTTAGATTCGTTACAGCAGCTAACTGGTAAAGAATGCATAGTAGTAGGGATTGATAACGGTGCTGATAAAAGAATGACCGAATACAACCCTTATGATAATGACAAATTCGGGAAAGGAGAAGGCAAACAATATGTTGATTTTTTAGTGAACACTCTAAAGCCTTTTATAGATAGCAAATACAGAACTAAGAAAGGGCCTGAATATACTTTTACAGCCGGTAGTAGTATGGGCGCTTTGATCAGTTTATATGCTGTGATCCAATATCCGAAAGTGTTTGGTGGTGCGGGGATTTTTTCGCCTGCATTTTGGTTAACACCTCAGTTATATATCGATGCTGAAAAATTTGAAACCAATAATGCACCCAAATTGTTTTTTTATGCTGGCGGTAATGAAAGCAGTACGATGATAAATGATATGAATAAAATGGCTGATATTTTTTATAAAAAATCGAACTATCAATTGAGGAGATTAACAGATCCTGTGGGTCAGCATAATGAAAAATACTGGCGGCAGGAATTCCCTGTATTTTATAACTGGTTGATGTATTAGATCTTGAAAGTTACTCCCTCGATTGCTAATTCACTATTGGGAAATACTTCTTTTGCCTCATATAAGAATTGATCTAAGACTTCATATTTGCTGCTGAAGTGACCGATCAGTAATTTTTCTGCATTGGCTTTGATGGCGATATTTGCGGCTTGCTCAGTTGTACTGTGGAAGCGCGCTGTGGCTCGGTCATCGAGGTCTTTTAAATACGTGGCTTCATGATAGATCACGGTAACGTTTTTTACTTTCTCGGCAAGTAATTCATCATAAATAGTATCGGCACAAAATGCATAACTGCGTGGTTCAGCATTAGGAAGAGTGACCCATTCGTTTTTTACAATATCGCCTTCTTTTGTTTCGTAATCAGCCCCGTTTTTCAGATGGCTATAATAAACAGCCGGAATATTAAACTGCAATACTTTTTCTTTATCAATTTTTCGGGGATGTTTTTTTTCTCGAATGATAAAACCCCAGCATTCTACTCTGTGTTGAGTGCTGAAGCATTCAACAGAAAATCTTTTCCCTTCCACCACTAATCCCTCTTGTAATAATGGATGAAAGTGTAAAGCAAAAGGAAGTTTTGTATCGGCTACCTTAAACTGAAGGTCAATGATGTCTTTCAGAACAGCAGGTGCATACAAATGCAATTCATTTTCTCTCCCCAATAAACCCATGCTCGTGATCAATCCGATCAAACCAAAATAATGATCACCATGAAGGTGGGAAATAAAAATATGGTTGATCTTACTTCTGCGGATCTTAAACTTTGCCATCTGCATTTGAGTGCCTTCTCCGCAATCGATCAGAAATAATTGTTCATGCAGGGTAACGATCTGGGCAGTCGGATGTCTGTCATACGCAGGAAGCGCCGAATTATTTCCCAAAATAGTTACACCAAACATTGATTGATTTTTATTGATATCACAAGAATATGCAAATATATTTTCAGATGGTCATACTTAAGCTGGAAAGGTAATATCGTCATCATCCAATAATTCCCTTTCGATTTCTTCCATCTGTACAATATCCCAGGCTTCACTTTCAGAAGGAGTGATATTCAAATATTCCATTAATTCCAATTTTTCAAAAGCCTCTTCCATCGAAGGTTTTAGCTCACATATCACAAAAGATGCATTTTGTTCATAAAAATCATTTTGCAATTGAGCAATGGATTGAGCCGCTCCTTCATCAATAGCTGTCACCGATTGTAAGTTTAATATCACATTCTTTACCTCATTTCGTAAATAGTTGTTGCAGGTGGCAGCGAGTTCCGCAGCCATATTGTCATAAATATGAGGTTCAAGAGGCAGCACGACCGTAAATTTTTCCTTGGTATCAATTTTGACTTGCATAGTTTTTTATTTCGTTAACACCATGTGTATAAAAGCATGGCAACTTAGGTCAAAAATATTCGTTATAATTGTATAAATCCAAAATAGATATGGATAATAATTTTTCAGCCCAGGTTAAAGAGATCATCTCTTTCAGTCGTGAAGAAGCTTTACGCTTAGGGAATGATTTCATCGGCACAGAACATTTATTGTTGGGATTGATACGCGATGGTGAAAATATCGCCATCAAAGTATTGAAACAACTGAATGTTGATCTGTACGAATTACGCAAAGAAGTAGAACTGGCCGTAAAGGATAAAACAGGGAAAAACATTGCAAATATTAATAGTTTGCCCCTTACCAAGCAGGCAGAGAAAGTGATACGTGTAACTGTTTTGGAGGCCAAAGCTTTAAAAAGCCCGTTAGTAGAAACAGAACATTTATTGTTGAGTATCTTAAAGAACAAGGAAAATATTGCCACTCAGATATTAAATCAGTTTGATGTGGATTACGATATTTTTAGAAATGAATTGGGAATGGTAAGTACCAATATTCCTCCTCCACCCAAAAGCGAGTTCTCTGATGAGAATGAAGATGATTTTGAGGATGAAAAACAAAGAGCAGGATTTCAGCAACAACGTCCGGGTAAAGCTGCCCCCAATGCAAAAAGCAAAACGCCTGTATTAGATAATTTCGGAAGGGATATCACAAAAATGGCTGAAGCGGGTACTTTGGACCCTATTGTTGGCCGTGAACAGGAAATTGAAAGGGTCTCCCAGATATTGTCAAGAAGAAAAAAGAACAATCCTATTTTGATTGGTGAACCGGGTGTTGGTAAAACAGCAATCGTAGAAGGATTGGCATTACGTATCGTTCAAAGAAAAGTGAGTCGTGTTTTGTTTGATAAAAGGGTGATATCTCTTGATCTGGCTGCATTGGTTGCCGGAACAAAATATCGTGGTCAGTTTGAAGAAAGAATGAAGGCCATCATGAATGAACTGGAAAAGAACAGGGATGTCATTTTGTTCATTGATGAAATACATACTATTGTTGGCGCAGGTGGTGCAAGTGGATCACTGGATGCCAGCAATATTTTCAAACCCGCATTGGCAAGAGGCGAATTGCAGTGCATTGGTGCATCAACACTGGATGAGTATCGTCAATATATAGAAAAAGATGGTGCATTGGATCGTCGTTTTCAAAAAGTATTGATAGAACCCCCAAGTGTGGAAGATACCATCACGATCTTAAATAATATTAAGAGCAAGTACGAAGATTTCCATAACGTGATATACGATCAGGAAGCCATTGATGCTTGTGTGAAATTAAGTGATCGTTATATGACCGATCGTTTATTACCTGATAAGGCAATTGATGTTTTGGATGAAGTAGGGGCAAGGGTGCATTTGAAAAATATCAATGTTCCATTGGATATAGTTGAGCTGGAAAAGAAGATTGAAGATGTAAAGAATGAAAAGAATAAAGTAGTGAAGAGTCAGCGTTTTGAAGAAGCTGCTTCTTTACGTGATACTGAAAAGCGTTTAGGTGAAGAACTGGAAAAAGCGAAAGCTTTGTGGGAAGAAGAAAGTAAGAACAAACGTTATCCGATCAGTGAAGAAAATATAGCTGAAGTAGTGAGCATGATGACAGGTATTCCTGTGAAACGTATGGTTCAGGCCGAAACAGAGAAGTTGAGGAAGATGGGAACTGATATGGCTGAAATGGTGGTTGGCCAAACTGAAGCGATCCAAAAAGTAGTGAAAGCTATTCAGCGTAATCGTGTGGGTTTGAAAGATCCAAAGAAACCAATTGGTACATTTATTTTCTTAGGACCTACCGGAGTTGGTAAAACGGAATTGGCAAGATCATTGGCGAGATATATGTTCGACAGTGAAGATGCATTGATACGCATCGACATGAGTGAATACATGGAAAAATTCACTGTAAGCCGTTTGATAGGTGCACCTCCGGGATATGTGGGTTATGAAGAAGGTGGTCAGTTAACAGAAAAAGTTCGTCGTAAACCATACTCCGTTATTTTATTGGATGAAATTGAAAAAGCGCATCCTGATATTTACAATATCTTATTGCAGGTATTGGATGATGGCCAGTTAACGGATGGGTTGGGAAGAAAGATCGATTTCAAGAATTCCCTGATCATCATGACATCAAATATTGGCGTTCGTCAATTAAAAGAATTTGGCGATGGTGTTGGATTTGCAACAGCTTCACGTGTTCAAAACCAGGAAGAGAATAATAAAGCAGTGATAGAAAAAGCACTGAAACGTACATTCTCACCTGAGTTCTTAAACCGTATTGATGATGTGGTAATATTTAATGCTTTAACAAAAGATAATATACACAGCATCATCGATATCCTGATGAAAGGAGTGATGAAACGTCTGGTGAACTTAGGTTTCAGCTTAGAATTAACAGATGAAGCCAAAGATTTTATTGCAGATAAAGGCTACGATGCACAATACGGTGCGAGGCCATTACACAGGGCTATACAAAAATATCTGGAAGACCCTCTTGCAGAAGAAATCCTGAGTATGAATGTAAAGAATGGAGATACTTTAATCGCTTCTTTGGATAAAGAGAATGGCAAAATTGTATTTGAACTGAAGAAAAAAGAAGAAGCTGAAAACGCAAGTGTATAAGGATGTTTCTATATCTGGAAATCCCGCTGAAAGGCGGGATTTTTATTTAGTACCCCATCTAAATGTACTCAGATCCAATCCTGCCAGATCCAATACCCTGTCAACAACAGTGGCGGCAATTTCTTCAATGGTTTTTGGATGGGAATAAAAAGAAGGTGTAGCCGGGCAAATGATTCCACCTGCAAGTGTTACCGTTTCCATGTTTTTGATATGAATTAAATTATACGGCGTTTCTCTCACCATTAAAATTAATTTTCTCCTTTCTTTCAATATAACATCAGCTGCTCTGGTTACAAGATCATCACTCACACCATTGGCGATCCTTCCTAATGTACCCATACTGCAAGGCGCAACGATCATCACATTATATTTAGCTGACCCCGACGCAAACGGTGCAGAAAAATCATGCTTTTCAAAATAGTTTACAGGGTAATTTTTATGATTATCATTTCCCAATTCTGTTTGCCATACCTCTTTCGCATTATTGCTCATTACCACACTCAATTCCTGCCATTGATCTTTCAGCTGCAGCAATTTATCCAATAATACCTTGGCATAAACAGCACCGCTGGCACCCGTAATGGCAACAATAATTTTATTCGGCATTTACTGCTATTTTTGTTTTAAACAAATGTAACATGCAAAAGTTTAAACTGTTTCTTCTTTTATTGTTAACTGTTTCGGTTCTTACTTCTTTTAATTCCGATAAAAAGAAGAAAGACCTCTGGCAAAGCTGGGCTGATATACAATCTCTTATGAAACAACAGCCAAAACCCATCATCATCGATATGTATGCAGATTGGTGCGAATATTGCAAACAAATGGATCGAACCACTTACCAAAATGATTCTGTATACGAATACATGAAAGAACATTTTTATCGCTTTAAATTCAATGCAGAATCAAAAGAAGTACTGGAATGGAACAATAAAAAATTCAATCACGATAAAAAAAATAATCTCCACGAATTTTTCGAATATGTTGCCAAAGGGGACCTTATTTTACCAACAACTGTTATAATTACAACCGATAATCAACCTTACTCAGTTGCAGGAATGCTATACGTAAAAGATATTGAACCAATGCTTAAATATTACAGCAGCGAGAATCCCGGCAATTCTTTTCAATCATTTTCTAAGCAATATAAACCCAGCTGGAAATAAAACAGCAGGGGATATTTTACAGCAAAGCTCCATCAATACACTAATCAAGTTAAATTTCTCCAGGGAGAATCCCTTTGGAACTAATGATACTTGGCGGCAAGTTGAATATAAAAGCCTTTAACGCCGATGCGATAAAACAATTTTCTTGATTTGCAAATGACTATTGGCATAATTCAACGTTCAAAAGCAAATATCTTTGCGTTGCTTAAAAGGTTAACGATTGCA
The DNA here is from genome assembly GCA_903830285.1 of uncultured Chitinophagaceae bacterium. Classification (GTDB taxonomy): domain Bacteria; phylum Bacteroidota; class Bacteroidia; order Chitinophagales; family Chitinophagaceae; genus CAIQDX01. Next base: position 12,521 of record CAIKTE010000366.1, read on the forward strand.
AATTGATACAACTTCCCGATAGTTGCTGTCATCATTATTAATATGAAATCAATTAAAACATGTTCAATAAATTAATTGCGGCCCTACTGCCGTATATGCCACAAAGTTTTGTCTGGGTTTTCTCAAAAAGGTATGTTGCGGGCCTGGCCATTGATGAAGCGATCAAAGGCTGCAAAGAACTGAATTCTAACGGTATACATGTCACACTCGATGTTTTGGGCGAGTTCATTAAAACATTAGATGAAGCGGATACAAACAAAAGGGAATATCTGGAAATAATTGAAAAGGCACAGCTAAATAATATACAGGGAAACTATTCTTTAAAACCAACCATGTTTGGCTTGTTGTTAAATAGAGATGTTTGCTATGATCATATTAAAGAGATCGTACAAAAAGCTGCTTCCTGCAACAATTTCATACGGATAGATATGGAAGATTCTCCTTGTACCGATCTTGAAATTGAATTATTCAGAAAGTTGAAAAAAGAATTCCCGCAAAATGTTGGTTTGGTTCTTCAGGCATATTTAAAAAGAACAAGAAGCGATATTGAAAGCATGCTTGATCTGAATATAACTGAAATACCTCTTAATTACAGGCTTTGTAAGGGTATCTATACAGAACCTGCTGCAATAGCTTTTAAAGAATATGATGAGATCAATGAACATTTTCTTGATGATCTGGAGTACATGTTTCAAAATAAAATATATGCTGGTATTGCCACACACGATAAACCGTTGGTAGAAGGTGCATACAGGCTGATCGAAAAATACAATATTCCCAAAAATATGTACGAGTTTCAGATGTTGTATGGTGTTACACCTGAATTGAGAAAGTCAATTGTTGATAGAGGCCATAAAATGCGTGTCTATGTGCCTTATGGAAAACAATGGTTTGCTTATTGTACACGACGGTTAAAAGAAAACCCCAAAATGGCAGGAATGATCATTAAAGCAATTTTCAACCGAGGCTAGATTTTCGATAAATCAATCTTACAATATCAAAAGGTCCGCTGCAATTTAATTGCAGCGGACCTTTAATTTAAAACTGCCATGGATAAGATTAGCGAAAATCAGTATCATCAGTGTTATCGGTGTTCCTATTTTACAAATTATCCAAAATAAATTTAGTCATTTTATTATATAAGTGTAAACTGGTATTGCCGCCACGTATGCCGTGATTTTTATTGGGATAATAACCGCTTTCAAATTCAATATTGTTGTTGATCATCTTATCAACCATCATCACCGAGTTTTGGAAATGCACATTATCATCTGCTGTTCCCTGAATAATTAAAAACTTACCTTTTATTTTATCAGTGAAATTCAAAGGTGAATTATCATCGTAACCCTTTGCATTTTCCTGAGGTGTACGCATGTAACGTTCGGTATAAATATTATCATAATAACGCCAACTGGTAACCGGAGCAACAGCAATAGCTGCTTTAAAAACATCAGCACCTTTTGTAATGGCCAGGCTGCTCATAAAACCACCAAAACTCCAGCCCCAATGGCCAATGCGTTTTGCATCGATGAATGGGAGCGTACCTAAATATTTCGCAGCATCGATCTGATCTTCAATTTCAAATTTCCCTAACTGCAAATATGTTTTCTTCTTGAATTCTTCTCCGCGAAAACCTGTTCCCGTATTATCAACACTTACAATGATATATCCTTTTTGAGCGAGCATTTGCTGCCATTGATTTACCACACCCCAACGATCGGCAACCTGTTGAGAACCCGGACCTCCGTAATTACAGAACAAAACAGGATATTTTTTGTTGGCATCAAAATCCTTAGGTTTCAGCATCCAGCCATTTAAAGTTTCGCCTTTTCCGGTTGGGATCTTTATGAACTCAGCATTGGAAAAGCCATATTCAGCAGCTGTTTTAACGAGTTTGCTATTATCCTTCAAAGTGCGGATCAATTTTCCGTTGATATCATACACACTGATATTATTCGGTTGGCTGATGGTTGAATAATCATCTGTATAAAAAGTAAAATCAGCATTGAATTTTATACTGTGCGAACCGATCCTTTCATCCATTAATTTAAAATTATTTCCATCCAGGTCAACACTGCAAAAATCTTTTGTGAGTGGGGAATGATAGGCTGCAATAAAATAAGCCCTGTTATTTTTTTCATCAACACCTTCCGTATTTACAATATCAAAATTCCCTTTGGTCAGCAATTTTTCTTCCTTACCATCCAATGATTCTAAATAAATGTGATGATATCCATCTTTTTCGCTGCTGATCAAAAAATGCTTGCCATCCTGCAGGAAATTAATATTCACTACATCCACATAATATTTATTTTTTTCTTCGTAGAAAACGGAGGTCTTTCCGGTTGAAGCATCAGCACTTAGAAAGCGCATGTCGTTTTGCAAACGGTTTAACCATGTAATGGCAAGTTTACTGTTATCCTTTGTCCATACGATCCTTGGAATATAAATATCAGTTTCTTTTCCGATATCGGCTTTGATATTTGCGGCAGACTTTGTATTGTAAATATGAATTTCAATAACCGAATTCACTTCACCCGCTTTGGGATATTTATAGCTGTATTGTTTAGGATACAAACTGTCATACACTGCAAAAGCATAAGTGGGCACTTTGCTTTCATCAAAACGATAATAAGCTATATGATCGCTTTTCGGGCTCCATTGAAATGCTCTGGTAAAACTAAATTCTTCTTCGTACACCCAATCACAATTGCCATTGATGATAAAATTCCATTTTCCGTCTTTGGTGATTTGGGTTGTTTTATTGGTAGTTAAATCCTTAAAATAAAGATTATTTTCTTTTACAAAAGCGATCTTGCTTCCATCGGGAGAATATGTTGCATGCATTATTTTATCGGCATCCACTTTTATTGTCTTTTTTGTTGCAATATCATAAGCATACACAATAGCCTTGGAAGAACGGCGATATATGAATTCTCTATTTATGAATACCAGTAATTTAGATTCATCATCACTCCATTCAAAATCTTTTAATTCCAGAGCATTGCCTTTTTCATCTTTGATATCAGATTTGCTGATCAGAGTTCCTGCAGTTTCACCAGTTGCAAAACTTTTCTTGATCAGGTTGCCGTTGTTATCTAATTCTGTGTAATAACGGCCATCTTTAAGGCTATTGAAGCCGGGAACAGATTCGGCCCTGAAAGTTCCTTTCTTATAAATATCCTCAAGCGTAATTTGTTTTGTTTGTGCTACTGTAAATAGTGGAATGCACAATACAAGAAATAATATTTTTCTCATGCGGGTGTTTTTAGAACGTAAATGTAAGAGATTGAAGCAAAGGTTTGAAATGATTTATGTTACCGGTCCTTACAGCTATTATGATCCTTCATGCCTTCGACTGTTATGTCAATCATAGTTACATTCATAACTTTTATGAACTGGGTTTCAATTCACAGTACAGCGCTTTTCCTTGCGTTCGATAAGCATTTATAGAAATAAAAAATCCCTTACGATTTGTAAGGGATTTAAAAAGTATTAATTACTTAATTATTTATACATGATATTGTAATACTCAGCTGCCATTCGGTTGCTGTCGAATTGGAATCGAACATCACGCATTCCGTTTTTCATGATCTGTCTCCAGGTATCATAATTATCATAATACAATGGAACGATCTGCTGCTCTAATATTTCATAGATCTTATTCAGATCGTACTCATCCTGATCATGTACACTCATGTTAGCATAATCTGCTTTAGGAACAACAAAACCATTGTTACCGTTGTTTACAAATTCCGGTATCCATCCATCATCAGTAGAAAAATTAACAGCACCGTTCATTGCGGCAGTCATACCGCTTGTTCCGCTGGCTTCACGTGGTACACGCGGATTATTCAACCAAACATCTGCTGATTGCTTTAAACGTTTGCTGAGAGATAATTCGTAACCAACCAATACTGCAACATTCTTATAATTTTTGCTTAAATGTACAAGATTATTGAACTGACTGATAGCAGGATAATCAACAGGGTAGGGCTTCCCGGCCCAGATAACCTGTACCTGATGGTTAGTATTATTGAGTAATCTTTCAAAACGTGCAAGGTCCTGAGTTAAAAAGTCAGCACGTTTGTAACCGGCAAAACGCCTTGCCCATACAATGGTCAAAACATTAGGATCGAATATTTTACCTGTCTGATCGGCTACAATTTCAAATGCCCGTTTCTTCAGATATACTTTTCTGTCGTCATAAGCAAGGTCATTGCCTTCTTCCATGTATTTATACATCTGTTTATCTGCCCAATATCTCCAGTTCTGCGCATTGGTGATGGAAGTGATCTCGCAAATACCTTCATATTTTTTCCACATCTCTCTGCTCACCACGCCATGCAAAGCACTTACTCCATTTGCTTTTCTGGCAAATCGTAAAGCTGCAAGTGAATGATTGAACTGATCGTCAGTTGTGCCTGTAACTTTTCTAACCTCATCAATACTCAACCCGCAGAAATAACTCATTTTATGACATAAATAAATATCATGCTTTTCGTTTCCTGCTTCTTCAGGGGTATGTGTGGTAAATACTAAATGTTCTTTTACTTTTTCAACACTCTTGAATTTATTCAGCAAATAAAATGCAGAAGAAATTCCATGTGCTTCATTCAGATGATACACATCCGGATTGAAACCAATTTCATCCATCAATTTTGCGCCACCCACACCCAATAAAATAAACTGAGCCACTTTGGTAGCAACATTTGCATCATATAATCTATGACAGATCGTTTGAGATACATAATCATTCTCAGGAAGATCTGTAGTCAATAAAAACAGGGGCGCACTTTTAAATGTTTCAGGATTCAGGTACATTGCTTTCACCCAAACAGGATGATCGTGTATCAATATTTGAAATTTAATTCCAGTATCTTCTAAAAAAGAATAATTTTTTTCCATCCAGGCAGGTTGCAAACTCTGATCCTGATTTCTTGTTTGATCGTAGTAACCATATTTCCATAAAATTCCAATTCCTACAAGATTTTGTCTTAACTCATAAGCACTGCGTAAATGAGAACCGGAAAGAAATCCTAGACCACCACTGTAAATTTTCAACGGTTGGTGAATGGCAAATTCCATTGAGAAATAAGAAACTTTCTTAGAATATTGCTCGTCGATTGCATAGGGAACCTGATAACTTCTGAAATTCATAAACTATTATTTCGTTCAATAAAAATTTGGAGCTGCAATATAAAGGCTTTTCCGCAAAATGTATTTTATACACATTAAATTGTGGAGAAAGGGTCTATGATTGAAATCATTGTTTAAGCATTGAGCTTTTATATCCTAAAAATGTGAAACTGTAAGCCATTCTTGGTATTGAAATTAAGGCCGGATTATTTTTTTCTAACTGTCTTGATTTCTTTTATTCTGGTAAAAGTATCGTCAAAAAAACATTCCATGCCTCTTCGGTTTCCGCAACTGCCTTTTTCTTTAATGATAATATCATTCCCTTCAAATGTAAAATCGATCACGCAGGGGTCACCGCCTTCAGCATAAACTGCAGTTGTGGGTGTTTTCATCTTCAATACACCTTTTAGTTCTCCGGTGCACAAGCCATCATTCTTTTCAAAATGGATAAAGAACATATAACTGTTGACATCTTTTCTGTCACGTAGTGAAATAAAATTTTTCTTGTCCTGCATATAATTGCCACTCAGTTTATTCTTATGCGGCAAAGTATCGATCGGATTTATGATCACACTGTTTTTCTTTTCATCTTCATTACTGTCATGGATCACTACCATAAAATTGCCGGCAGTATTATACACCCAGCCCACACGGCTGAATCGTAATTGTTTATCAGCATTCAGTTTTTCCTGACTGATCAAAAAAGTAGGTTCTTTATTGATGGAAATAAAATGATTGTATTCATCATTGGATGTATTGGCCAATAATTGTTTTGCGGCCAGAAACTTATTTTTCTTATCTAATACAAATGTGGCCAGAATTGTTTTCTTATGATGCGTAAAAGCTGCTAGCAGATAGGTCTCCTTTTGTTTCTCAATTCTTCCAACAGGTTGGATGATCGTCCCCTTTTCAGTGATCAACATTTTAGATAAAGCGCTGTCGGGAATGAACTGGGTGAAAACTTTATAACCGATTATAGTACTGTCGGCTATTTTGGAAACTGTTGTATCTGCAGCTGAAAATTGTGATTCAATAATAGCAAATGCAGCAATAAAATCTTTTATTTTTACGGGTTCGTTGCCGGATAGGTCGGGCTTTTTTTGTTTACATCCGATCGTAATCAGAACAAGCAATAAGATCAACCAATTTTTCATGTGCAGATTTAATTAATTAAAAGTAATATTTCTGCCGTTAGTTTTATAGCTTGTGAGCAGGAACACAAAAATAAATTTATTCTGCGTTAAAACATGAGTCAACAAGGTTACCATAGCGATAATTCCTTAAGTGAAGTACACGAAACCGTTGATACTACTCAGCCAAAAACAGGGTGGAGAAGGGGTTTGGCATATATCGGTCCTGCTTATCTGGTAAGTGTTGGTTATATGGATCCCGGTAATTGGGCAACTGACCTGCAAGGAGGCGCTCAATTCGGATATCAACTGATATGGGTCTTATTGATGAGCAATTTAATTGCTTTATTACTTCAAAGCCTAAGCGCCAGATTAGGCATTGTTCGTAGAAGAGACCTGGCACAGGCTAATAGGGAAGTATATCCGCCATTGGTGAACTTTTGTTTGTATGTCTTGGCTGAGATTGCCATTGCAGCCTGTGACCTGGCTGAAGTATTAGGAATGGCACTCGGTATCCATCTCTTAACAGGATTGCCGATCATTTGGGGGGTGGGTATCACCGTTCTCGATACCTTACTGCTGTTATGGTTACAGAACTATGGCATCAGAAAATTAGAAGCTTTCATTATAGCTCTAGTAATTGTGATTGGTGGATCTTTCTTGATTGAAATATTCTTGGCAAAGCCGCATTTAGGAGAAGTGGCAAAGGGATTGATGCCGGGTTTTTTAAGTGATAATGCATTGTATATCGCAGTAGGTATCATTGGTGCAACCGTTATGCCGCATAACTTATATCTGCATTCGGCATTGGTTCAGACAAGGAAAATTAAACCGGATCAAGAGGGAATAAAACGTGCTATCAAATACAATCTGATCGACAGTTCGATAGCTTTAAATGCGGCATTCTTTGTAAATGCTGCCATATTGATCCTGGCTGCAACAGTTTTCTTCACCTCTGGGAATACGCATGTAGCCCGAATTGAAGATGCGCACCAATTATTGCAACCATTACTTGGTTCAAAACTGGCGCCCATTTTATTTGCCATAGCGTTGATCGCAGCCGGACAAAGTTCAACGATAACAGGAACCCTGGCCGGACAGATCGTAATGGAAGGATATTTGAAACTGCGTATCAATCCATGGCTGAGGAGATTACTGACAAGACTTATTGCGATCATTCCAACCATAATTGTCATTACCGTTTATGGTGATGATAAGATCGATGCATTATTGGTATTGAGTCAGGTGATATTGAGTGTACAACTGGGTTTCGCTGTAATTCCTTTGATACATTTTGTAAGCGATAAAACAACCATGGGTGAATTTGCGATCAAGAATTTCACTAAAACAATTTCATGGTTAGTTGCTATTGTTTTGCTCTATCTTAATTCTAAAATGGTGATTGAACAATGCATGTTGCTGTTCAATGAGCCCGGAATGATCATTTGGAAGTTTGTTATCATTATTGCAGGGCTCGCTTTTATATGGTTATTCCTTACTATGACTTTTTTGCCCATGCTTCAAAAGCAGCACAGGGAAAACAGTATTCGCTTACACAGTGAAGTACCATCACTCCAAAACCTTACTATCAATCATACACAAAAGATAGCCGTTGCTTTGGATTTTAGTTTGAATGATGAGAAACTGATCGCTCATGCCATTAATCAAGGGCATAAAAGTGCTACTTATATCCTTTTGCATATAGTTGAAAGTGTATCTGCAAAATTCCTGGGAGAAGAAAGTGATGATGATGAGACCAGAAAAGATAAACAACGATTGGAAAACTTTGCAGAACAATTACAGGCTCTGGGTTATAAAGTAGAAACACATATCGGTTACAGAAACCGTATCAAAGAGATCGTTCGGATCGTACGCCAGTCTGAAGCGGAGATGCTGGTCATGGGTGCTCACCGCCATAGCGGTATCAAAGATTATTTATTCGGTGAAACCATTGAAGCTGTGCGGCATGAACTTCCTATTCCAGTGCTGATCGTAAATATGTAAGAAGATTGGTTTAAACCAACATATATGGGTTTACTTAGAGAAGTCAGGTAAATAAGGGTTAATTCATTAGTTAGGCCTCGTATCAAACCCCTTCATAGACCCGCCTTTTATTAGACTTCACTTCAGCTATCCTATACTGATCCTATAGCCATCCTCCGTCCATCCTCCGTTCATCTTCCGTTCATCCTCCGTTGAAGATTCGACATTCTTATAAAGTTTCCTGACAGATGTTATTACTTTTTAGACAAACGCATAACTATACTATCTGCATTCGAAATAAGATTCAAAGTATTGCCGTTGCTAATACTGTAGGAGCTCACTTTTTGTAAGGCCTGAATGAATATGTTTTCACCTTCACCCATGCAAGCCATTCGGGTCATAGCCATTGGTTTTGTGAAATCCATCTTATGGTCATCGGCATAAAGGTTTCCTGTAAAATTGTTACAGCCACTGTTTCCATTGACCATTTCTTTAGCGATATCAAAATGGATAAATGGCTTTTTTGAAGTATACAAAATGGCAACATCATTTCCGGCAATATAGCTGAGTTCCCAACTGCCGTTAAGTTTTGTAATACCGCCGGAAACGGCATTTTTAGCACTACTGTTTGTCTTTGTACTCCCACACGACAATAATAGAGCACTGCACAGAATTGCTGCAGTAAACAAGACCTTTTTCATATAATATATTCGGTTGATGAGCTAAAAGTAAAGTTAAGAAAAGATCATCCTAATCTTCTGATCTTATCTACAATTCCTGTTGTAGAAAATCCCTGTACAATGGGATTGATGACGACCCTTCCACCATGGGCCAGTACTTCTTTGGCACCAACAATTTGTTCGATCGTATAATCACCACCTTTTACCAAAACATCCGGGAGAACAGAAGAGATCAATTGCAGCGGTGTATCTTCTTCAAAAATGATAACGGCATCAACGATCATCAGACTGGCTAAAACGAGTGCTCGACTTTTTTCATTATTGATAGGGCGATCATTGCCTTTTAATCTTTTTGTACTCGCATCACTGTTCACACCAACAACCAGGTAATCGGCTTCTTTTGCTGCCTGTGATAAAGAAAATATATGTCCTTCATGCAAAATATCAAAACAGCCATTGGTAAAAGCAACGGTTTTACCTGTTATTCTCCATCCAGCAAGGGTTGCCATTAACTGCGGTAATTCAAATACCTTTTTTTCTATTGCATCAATTTTCTTCATAAAATAATTTGTAAAAAACTAAACAGCTCCTGACTCCTGACTCCCGACTCCGGACTTCTGACTAACCACTTTCTTCTTATTATACCAAGGCAACAGTACCAAACATACTGAACCTATTAATACTACAATTAAAAATTGTGCGAACCATTGTAATGTACCGTTGGCATAACCAATTTCAAAAGGGATATCGCTTTTTTCCAGCACTTTGGCAATAAAATAAGCATAAGCACCAATACCGCCCGGAGTAACGATCATGCCGATACTCGCAAATGCCAGAACCGTGATTGCATCTGCAAAACTTAGTCCGGCAGTGCCTGCAGTGGCATATAATCCTACCCATGTTCCTAGAATGTACATACTCCAAATGGAAACAGTATAAAAAATGAAAGTCCATTTCTGCTTCAGGTTCCTGATGCTGGTAACACCTTCCCAAATGCCACGTAAGATCTTTTTAATGAAGATAACAATGGCCAGATGAGCAAATTGTTTGAACCATACCTTCAAAACAATGAATAGAATTGCAAGAATGCCGATAGCTATGAATACTTTGGTGCTAGAGAAATGCCCACTCTTGTTTTTCAATAACTGATCAAAGATCTGTCCTGCATATTCACCCACAATTCCAAACTGGGTGATAAAGGCGATCAGAAAAACGATCGCAAGCGAAATGACATCAAAAGCCCTTTCCGCAACGATGGTGCCTACTAATTTCTCAGCAGGTACTTTTTCATATTTGGCCAGAATGGTACATTTCAATACTTCTCCTAATCGCGGTACGGCAAGGTTAGCCAGATAACCGATCATTACAGCAAAGAATGTATTGATAAAAGAGGGATTATAGCCCATCGGTCGCATCAAGATCTTCCAGCGTAAGCTTCTGCAAACATGACTTAAAGTTAATATGACAAAAACCGGCAGGATCAGCCAATAGTGGGCATTTGCCAAAGACTGGACAAACTCTTTCCATTTATTATCTGGGATCTGATGCAAACTCCACCAAACGAGGAACACACCCAGACCTAAAAAGAAAACATATTTTAACAGCGAAGAGAGATTTTTTTTCATGCAGCATCTATTCGTTTGCAATTTACACAACGCATCGTTAACAGCAGTTTAATTCATTAACAATCCTAAATTCCTTTTAAAGTCTAACTCCGATAAATGTCATTCGAACTGTTAAATTGCTTTTATAAACATCCTTTTTGATGTATATAGTGGGAGCAGAAGCAGTTATGCGTTGCTATTCGGCGTATTTTATTTAACTTTGCCGACTTATTTTACTGCCCACTAAATTGGCAAACTAATGTCTAAAAAGCGAATTTTATTTATCGCCAC
>CAIKTE010000367.1 GCA_903830285.1 uncultured Chitinophagaceae bacterium
AAATGACAATGCCAAGCGCGGCAAGGTGATCGGCAGCAATGGATCAGACAAAAACTGACCGAGTTTGTTTACCAAAGGAATAATAGCATCCGTGTCGAATTTTTCAGACCAATCTGCGAATTCAATAGCGAAGAATCTTTTCACCATATCATCGGTAATATATTCCACGACTTTCTGTCTGTAATTTCTATCCGTCAACATTGAAATCATCCCGCGCATCGTCGCATGTGGATAGTCAAGCAATGCCAGACAAGTAAAACGAAAAACGTGTTCCAAGCGTGGTGTCCAATTCGCCCCGAATTGTTTTTGGAAAACTTCAATCAGGCCTTGGGTTAATTGAAATTTAAACAATGGATCAACATTCGCCAACGGATTGAAAGATGCCGGGAAATTCAAGTCTGTCGGATCAATAATACAAACATCTTCAATTCGTTCTTTGGGAATATAATCCAACATCGCATCGATCACGTCTCCGTGAGGATCAATCAAACATAGACCATGACCATAAGTCACATCTTGTCGCAAAAAAAGCTCCATCAATTTTGTCTTACCCACGCCTGATTTTCCGATAATATACAAATGTCTTCGGCGGTCAACGCGCTTAATTCCAAAAATAAACTTCTTTTCCTCAAGAGCAGCGACGTAATTCGTCCGCCCAATAAAAGAAGCTTCCTCTGGATCCACTTTGCCAAAAACCGGCAATTCTGGAGGTGGCGGAGCATATTTAATTATTTGAACTCGATTTGGTTTTGGCATAATATTTTTATTCTAAAATCTTTTTTAAAACATGTTCGGGTACTTCACGCACGGCTGGCTGTGGCACAGGATTGCTTGATGGCTGAACTGGTTGTTCAACTGTTGGTTGCTCGGTTTCTATTTTTTCTATAGATTTATATTGTGGAACAGGTGGTGGAGTTGGTGACGGAGCTGGTGTCGGTGTTTCCATTGTAGGTTGAACTAATTCTTCTTTTGGAATTACAACAGGCTCAACCACAGGGGCAACGGATTCTGGAATCGATTCAATTGCTTCTGGGGTAAATTCTTCTACTGTCGGGAAAGGACTGGGTGCGGACATTGGTTCATAAGCAGAACTTTCAATGAAAGCTTTTAATTTATTCATCTCTTCTGAGTTAGCTGACTTATCTTTAAGTGAAGATGCGACAGGTTCAACCTTTTTTTCTTTTAAAGCATTGAGTGAGATGGGTTCTGGTCCCGATACTGGTATTTTTTCTGCTTCTAATTTTGGTTGTTCAATTGGTTTTATTTCTAATATTTTATTATCACTCAATGTCTTATTTAAAATTTCACGAAGAGCTAAATTTTCTCCAATCTTCGGTCTTGGTGGTTTTGCTCCAGTAAAATTATTTTTACTTGGCATTGGCCTATTTGGCATATTGCCATTTTTCTTTGGGGCAGTTTTATTGAAAGCTTTTTTAATAGCGGTAAAAATACCTGGCTTTTTTAATTGTTCTTCGTGATCAGACTTCACATTTTTATGTTCATCATAACGATGTTCTTCGTCAACATTAAATTTTCTATCTTTATTTTCG
>CAIKTE010000368.1 GCA_903830285.1 uncultured Chitinophagaceae bacterium
AACAAAACGTTCGTTGCTTAATTTCTTTACAACAGATTGCAGGAAATTTTTCTGATGTTCCAGATCTTTCAGCAGATCAGTTTTTAAAACAGTGCTATCTAATTGTCTTTCAGATTCAATATAGAATCTGTCTTTTTCAACGGCAACAACAATTGTATTTGCAACTGCTTCTGAAACGATATGGATCTGTTTTGCATTGACCTGTTTTGCCAGTATGCTGATGATGCTTTGATACATTTCAGCATTTTCAGTTTGCAAATGAAGAATGATCTCGTCCTTTGGTTTGAATTGATTCTTATTCCTGGCATCACGAATCGCAGTGATCACTTCTTTCAAAAGTTTTCCCTGTGTTAAGACAGTTGATAGTTGATGGTGGACAATGGACTGTTGCTTTACGCAGAGATCATCATTTTGTTCTTTCAATTGATGATAGATCTCTTCTGTTATAAAAGGCATGAAAGGGTGCAGCAATTGCAGCAATTCATCGAAGTATTCAACAGTTTTATTGTAAACAGAAGCATCAATAGGTTGTTCAAATCCCGGTTTGATCCATTCCAGATACCAACTGCAGAAATCATCCCATACCAATGAATAAATAACTTTCAAAGATTCACTTAAACGGAATTGTTTCATCAACCCGTCTACTTCTTGTTTTACTTCATTCAAACGATTATCAAACCAATCTAATGCAAAGTTGCTGGTTTCTGGTTGCTGGATACCTGTAACTTGTAACTTGGAACTTGCAACTTGCCTTCCTTCCCATAATTTCACCAACTTCAATGCATTCCATAATTTATTATTAAAGTTTCTTCCCTGTTCCAGACTACTTTCATCAAACATTAAATCATTACCTGCAGGAGAGGAAAACATGATCCCGAAACGAACAGCATCTGCACCGTATTTATCGATCAATTCCAATAGGTCGGGAGAGTTGCCCAATTGCTTACTCATCTTTCTGCCCAACTTATCACGAACCATTCCTGTAAAATAAACATCTTTAAATGGCAACTGCTGTTTGTATTCATATCCCGCCATGATCATTCTGGCTACCCAGAAAAAGATGATATCCTGACCTGTTACCAATGTAGTTGTTGGATAATAATATTCAACATCTTTATTACCGGGATCACTTATGCCTTTGAATACTTCCATTGGCCATAGCCAGGAAGAGAACCAGGTGTCTAGACAATCTTCGTCCTGCTTCAGTTGACGGTTGACACTAGACGATGGACCATACTTTTCATCAAAAAGTTTATTTGCCTCTGTTTCATTTGACGCAACAACATAATTCCCATCCTCATCATACCAAGCGGGAATTTGTTGTCCCCACCATAATTGTCGGGAGATACACCAGTCCTTAATATTATTCAACCAATGGCTATAAGTATTCTTTGTTTTTTCGGGATGAAATTTAATTTCATCATTCATTACTGCAGATAATGTTTCAGGATTCCTGTTCAGGAATTCTTTCATATTCATGAACCATTGCAGGCTCAATCTGCTTTCGATCACTGCACCTGTTCTTTCACTGGTGCCAACCTGTCCTTTATAATCTTCGATTTTTTCTATCTGTCCTAATGCATTGATATCTTCAACGATCTTCTTTCTCAATGCAAATCTGTCAACACCATTGTACGAAAGAACCAAATCAGAAGGATTGTCATCATTTAATTCTTCAACAGTAAACCTTCCTTCAGCATCCAGTGTATTCAATGCTTTCAGGTTATGTTTCTTGCCCAGTTCATTATCATTCTTATCATGCGCAGGAGTGATCTTCAAAGCACCTGTTCCAAATTCAATATCTACATATTCATCAGCGATGATGGGGATCCTTCTGTTGATGATGGGAACGATCACTTCTTTACCTATCCATGCTTTATAACGCTCATCAGTTGGATGAACACAAATGGCAACATCTCCTAAGATCGTTTCCGGTCTAGTGGTAGCGACCATCATACCCCCAGCCCCTGAAAAGGAGTCTGCAAATGGATATCTAACATAGTAAAGTTTGCTGTCGATATCCTTAAAAATAACTTCTTCATCACTCAAAGCTGTTTTACCAACAGGATCCCAATTCACCATTCTTAATCCCCGATAAATGATCCCTTTATTATACAGATCAATAAATACTTTGATCACACTTTTATAGTAATCATCATCCATGGTGAATGATGTTCTGTTCCAGTCTAAGCTGCAACCTAATTTTTTTAATTGCTGCAGAATGATCCCGCCATATTTTTCTTTCCATTCCCAGGCGTACTTCAAAAATTCTTCTCTGCTTATGGAAGATTTTGCAATGCCTCTTTCACGCAACATGCCAACCACTTTTGCTTCAGTAGCAATGCTGGCATGATCTGTTCCCGGAACCCAACATGCATTCTTTCCCTGCATTCTTGCACGACGAATCAAAATATCCTGAATGGAATTATTAAGGCAATGTCCCATGTGCAGCACACCGGTAACATTGGGTGGTGGGATCACAATAGTATAAGGTTCACGTTCATCAGGCACACTGTTGAAATAACCATTTGCTAACCAATGTTCATACCACTTGGTTTCTATTTCGTTGGGTATATAATTTTTGCTAAGTTCCATACTGATGCGTCAATAATTGAAAGTTTGCAAAAGTAAGGAAATGGCAGCCCTTTAGCGCATCAGACTATTTAGAATTATGAAATTCTAAGATAATACAATAGTTACAGGTACAGACTATTACAGCTTACCTGAAGAGGTAAGTAAAATCGATGGAAAGAGAGAATGAAACAGTAATTATAGTTTACCGCTCCATTGCAAATAAGAGATCAATACGATCAATCCAAACAGTACAACAACAATCAATGTTGCTCCGAGTCGATTTTCGTGGTCGTTGAGTTGAGTTTTTTCCATACAGAGGTTTTACAGATAAACAATTAAGTTTTGCCTTGGCTTTGGTAGGATGATGGAAGAATCTTAATCCGTTAAGGAACAGTTATTGCTAAGGGTATACGGCCAGACTGTAAAATTTCCTTGAGTAGCCACAAGTTACGACCGTTTTTTGGGAATTACAAGCTGATTTTTATCATTTTTTAATATTCGGGAAGACTGAATTAACTTGTTGCCCGAATGTTCGCAATTGTTGATATAGAAACTACAGGTGGTCATGCTTCAGCCAATGGGATTACCGAGATCGCCATTGTTCTACATAATGGAACCGAGATTGAGGGGAAATATGAGACCCTTATCAATCCTCAAATGCCCATCCAGAAATACGTTCAATCATTAACAGGGATCACGGATCAAATGGTCTTAAAAGCACCCTTATTTTCCATCGTTGCACCCCAGATCCATAATCTTTTAAAAGACCGGGTATTTGTAGCCCATAATGTAAACTTTGATTATTCCTTTGTAAAGCATCAGTTAAGCCAGGAAGGCTTTGATCTGGATATTGCCAAATTATGTACCATTAGGCTGGCCAGAAAGATATTTCCCGGACTGCCCAAATATGGATTGGGTTCCATTTGCAGGGAGTTTAATATTGGTAATGCCGACAGGCACCGGGCAATGGGAGATGCTTTAGCTACTTCAGAATTATTTGAATTATTAGTGAAGCATGATAAAAGTGGTGAACTGAATAAGATGATGAAGCGCAGAACGGTAGAGCAATATATTCCGCCGAATGTGCATGAAGAAAAGATCAAGAACCTGCCATATTCTCCCGGCGTTTATTATTTTTTAAACAAGAAAGAGAAGGTCATATATGTTGGCAAAGCCAAGAATTTAAAGAAACGCGTGACCAGTCATTTCTCGAATAATAAACCTTCGAAACAGAAGCAGGAGTTTTTAAGAGAGATCTACGATATCAAATATGAGATCTGCGGAAGTGAGTTAATGGCTGCCTTGTTTGAAAGCATTGAAATAAAAAGGCTTTGGCCTGTTTACAATAAAAGCCAAAAACACTTTGAAAGATCTTATGGTATTTTCTTGTTTGAAGATGCCAAAGGCTATATGCGTTTGGGCATTGACAATAAAAAGAGATATTTAAAACCGCTGGCTTCCTTTCATATGATGGCAGATGCACACCGGAGTTTATGGAAACTCGTGAATGAATTCGAGCTGCATCCTGCTTTGTGTTATTTGGATAAATCGGATAAAAGTTTAAAGGACTTACCCGATGCAACCGAATACAATCAACGCTTACAGCAAGCCGTTGAAAGTATTAAAGCAGAACAAAGGACATATATAATCAAAGAGGGCAACAGCAATTATATTTTAGTGGAAGAAGGGAAATTTTATGGTATGGGAACTGTGGAAGAAGATATCAACGCCAATGATCTGGAACAATTAAAATCTTTACTGAAACCCTATCCTGAAAATGAAGTATTGCGCTCCATGCTGCGCAGTTATGCTGAGCATTACCCGAAACAGGTGATTGAATTATAGTTTATTTCTCTCGCAACGTCGCAAATACACAACGAATAAACCAATACAACCGCTGTATCAACTCATTTGAAAGGATCGCAATTTCATAACTATCTCCTTCCTCTCTTGCTTTGGTCTTGTTCTTCTCTTCTTCTTCTCTTCTTTTGGTTTCCTTTTGGTCGGCTTTTGCTTGAGCAAAACAAGACCAAAGCAAGACCAAAACAAGACCAAAAGGAAACCAAAAGAAACCGGGGTTTTTCTCCTGCTTTTTCTACAGGTTTAGACGGTCTCAGGCGGATTTTACATTTTGCTCTTTTACAAACCACAGCTTGTGAAACGAGTAAAACAACCGGAAGAGCCCCAAAAAATGAGTTGTTAATAAAAATCAGCATTTATCTGTTTTATCCGTGTCGTCTGTGTTCCATTCTTCGCAAACAATTCTTTTCCACATTTAAAGCTTTAAATTTTTCTTTTTCTTTTCTGCATCTATATTCGCTGCCCTTAAATCAAGAGATGATATGTTAGAATTTGCAGCAACGATCGCATCCGCACTAAACATTAAGACTACACAGGTTGAAGCCGTTTTGAATTTATTGAATGAAGCAGCTACCATTCCTTTCATTGCACGATATAGAAAAGATAAAACGGGTGGATTGGATGAAGTACAGATCCAGCAGATACAGGAGCAATCAAAACTATTAAAGGAATTTACCGAAAGAAAAACGTTCATTGAAAAGACAATTTCCGAACAGGGCAAGATGACAGATGCTTTGCAATTAAAAATAAATAAAGCAATAACGATAGCCGAACTGGAAGATATATACCTGCCATACAAACCCAAACGAAAAACAAAAGCCCAAACTGCCAGAGAGAATGGGCTGGAACCTTTGTCTGTTTTGATACTAGAACAAAAAGATATTGATGTTGTTGCTGAAGCGAATACATTCATTACCGAAAAAATAAAAACAGCAGATGAAGCATTGCAAGGGGCCAGAGACATTATTGCAGAACTGGTGAATGAAGATGCAACTGTTCGTGCAAAACTGCGTAAACTCTTTGAAGACACTGCATTATTGCAAAGCAAAGTGTTGACAGATAAAGAAACGGAAGCTATTAAATACAAAGATTATTTTGATTTCAGTGAAGCGATACATAAAATTCCTTCACACAGGATTTTAGCTGTATTGCGTGGATTCCTGGAAGGGTTTTTAAGGATGAGCATTGCGCCTTTGGAAGAAGATGGATTGGAATTAATAGAAAAGCAATACATAACCGCAAGTTTGAATAGCTCTGTTGAACAAGTTAAAAAAGCGATCAAAGATGCATACAGAAGACTACTGCAACCAAGCCTTGAAACGGAATTCAGAACAGCCTTAAAAACAAAAGCTGATGAAGAAGCGATCACTGTATTTGCAGAAAATCTGAAACAACTGTTATTGAGTTCTCCATTAGGAAGCAAAAGGATCTTGGCGCTTGATCCAGGATACAGAACGGGCTGCAAACTGGTTTGTTTAAATGAAAAAGGAGACCTGCAAATAAATGATGTGATCTACATTCATGAAGCAAATAAAAAGTATGACGCCGAATATAAAATAAAGGAACTGGTTGCAAAATATGATATTGAAGTATTTGCCATTGGAGATGGAACAGCAGGAAGGGAAACTGAACAATTCATCAAACAAATGAATTTGGGTAAGCCGATCTTTTTAGTGAATGAAGATGGCGCATCCGTTTATTCGGCATCAGAAATTGCCAGAGAAGAATTTCCTGAATATGATGTTACCGTTCGTGGTTCTGTAAGCATTGGCAGACGACTGATGGATCCATTGGCTGAGTTAGTGAAGATAGATCCGAAGAGTATTGGTGTAGGACAGTACCAGCATGATGTGAATCAATTTCGTTTAAAGGAAAGATTGGATCAAACAGTGGTGAGTTGTGTGAATCAGGTAGGAGTTAATTTGAATACCGCTTCTAAACATTTGTTGAGTTATGTCAGTGGTATTGGCGCAACATTGGCAGAAAATATTATTAAACACCGAAATGAAATAGGGAAATTCACGGATCGTAATCAATTATTAAAAGTGCCAAGACTGGGAGGTAAAGCTTTTGAACAGTGTGCAGGATTTTTAAGGATCAAAGAAGCGAATAATCCATTGGATGGAAGTTCAGTACATCCCGAAGCATATAAACTTGTAGAAAAGATCGCAAAGGATTTGAATACAGACTTGAAATCATTGATCGGCAACGAAAGTTTATTGAAACAAGTAGAAGCAAAAAAATACAGCACCGAAGAAATAGGGGAGTTGACCATCAAGGATATTCTGAATGAATTGAAGAAACCGGGATTGGATCCGCGGAGTGAATTGGAACAATTCGAATATGCAAATATCTTCTCCATGGAAGATGTGAAAGTGGGAATGGTGGTGCCGGGTGTTGTTACGAACATCACAAGATTTGGTGCATTTGTTGACATCGGTGTAAAGCAGGATGGATTGGTGCATGTGAGTGAGATCGCACATCAATATATTACTGATCCGAGTGAGGTTTTAAAGCTGAATGATAAGGTGCAGGTAAAGGTCTTGGAAGTGGATACGGCCAGAAAACGAATAGCATTATCTATTAAACAAACACAGGATGCACCTGCTAGAACTAGTCATAAGTCTGGAGTTGGGAGTCAGAAGCCCGTTACTCAAAAGGATCTAAGTGAACTGAATTTAAATGATGCTTTAAGTGCTTTGAAGAATAAATTTAAGAATTGATTGGTATAATAGACAATTAGTTTATTGATTTATTCGATGATTCGTTGCCAAGTTGAAACACTCGTAACAAGGCAACCAATCATCTATTATTTATTATAAAACTTCCAATTCGTCGAATAATCTCTTTTCAATTTTTGATTGGTTAGAATTGCTCTTACTAATTCAACAGGCATGCAATTTTCTTTCAAAATGGCATCGTGGAATTGTTTATAGGTCATCTTCTTTGTGTCAACTAATTCTTTTTTCATAGCATAAAATTGCAGAGCGCCTGTCATGTATGCCAATTGATATAAAGGACCATAACCACCCGTAAATGATCTTCTCACTTCGCCTTCAGCATTTGCTCTTTCATGACCAACTCTATCAACCAAAAAATCAATGCATTGCTGAGGTGTCCAGTTACCTAATTGATAATTCAATGAAAAAATGATCCTTGCACATCGATGCATACGCCAGAACAGCATGCCAATCCGGTCTTCGGCATTGCGGGGAAAATTCATATCCCATAAAAGAAATTCCCAGTATAAGCTCCATCCTTCGATCCAGAAAGGCGTAAAATAATTTCTATAAGGCTTATATCTTTCATTCATAAAAAATTCCAGACAATGCCCGGCTATCAATTCATGATGTACTGTTGCCCTTGAAAAATGAGGATTATTACCACGCATGCTCATCATTTTTGCATCATCATCCATCGTATTGGTAGGATAGGCGATCAACAATTGTTCGCCACCCAAAAAGAATGGGCTCACTAGTTGTTGTCTGGGTGACATCATCGTCATTCTCCAGGTTTCTTCTGCTAATGGAGGGATGGTGATCAGATCATTTTTTTTTATAAAATCAACTGATTGGTTATACAGGTCCATGATCATTTCGGGCTGATGGCCTTCAGGAACATAAGATTGTTTTACTTTTTCCAATGCAGCTTTCCAGTTCTCTCCAAATCCCATTTCCCTGCTGGCTTTCAGCATTTCAGCATCGCACCAGGCAAACTCTTTATTGGCGATCTCTACTAGTTCTTCGGGTGAATAGGGTATAAATTCATATTGTAATTGACGCAATAATTCTTCTCTGCCGATAGGGTGCCCTACAATGCCGCTGGCGTCTTCCTTTTGTGAACTTGCTTTATTGGCCTTGCTTTTTAATACTGACGCATAAGCTGATAATGCACTATCTGTTTGTTGATAGGGCTTTTGGATCCACCACGTGAATTGCGGATCGTAACCATAATAGAAGTCATAAACTGATTTTAATGCAGATTGAAGTCCTTTTACTGTATTTTCTGCACGTTTGGAAAGATCATCCTCTATTAAAGATCCCTGTGCAACTGATTTTGATAGTAATTGGATTTGGGAATTGATAGAATATAATTGATGTGCAATTGATTCGCTTTTTAAGAATGCTCCTCTGCGACGCATTTTTTCCCATTGATAAATGGAATCTGCAAATGGGATATATTTTGAGATCTGTTGATACTCTTTCTCTTCTTTATCTAATGAATACAATTCATTCTTCAGTGTACGTTGAAATAAAATATAATCTACCTGAGAGCTGGTTTTCATTTTATCAAAATCCAGTTGCTCTAATTGCTGCAGGTATTCCTGATTGAATTTTTTAAAGCGTTCTCTTCTTTCAGGTGAATTGGTGATCGTGTAAAATCTGGTTAGTCCACCTTTATCTGCCTGATAATTAACCAATAAAGGTTGCACTTCATTGGTCTGATAGTATGTATCAAAGGCTTTCTGGGCTTTTATTTGAGAGGAAAAGAACAAAAGCAGGCCAATCATTATTTTTCTCATAGCAGTGGTTTATGCTATGAAAATAAGTATTTGTTTGCAGGAATCAATACTCAGGATTAACACCCACATAATTTGATGGAGTAATGGCTTTCAGTTCTTTTTTTATGGTACTACTTACTTTTAAAGAAGAGATGAATTTATGCATTGATTGCTTGGTTATTTTATTCTTACCTCTGGTAAGGTCCTTTAGCGCTTCATAAGGATTTGGGTAATTTTCCCGGCGAAGGATCGTTTGTATGGCTTCAGCTACAACTGCCCAATTATTTTCAAGATCTTCTTTTATTTTAGCCTCATTCAATACCAATTTATCCAATCCTTTGATCAGAGATCTTATGGCCAATATAGTATGTGCAACAGGAACACCAACGTTTCTTAAGACTGTACTGTCTGTAAGATCTCTTTGTAAACGGGAGACTGGCAGTTTTGCTGAAAGGTGTTCCAGTAAAGCATTAGCCATTCCCAGATTGCCTTCTGCATTTTCAAAATCGATCGGGTTTACTTTATGCGGCATGGCAGAAGATCCTACTTCACCTTTCTTCGTTTTTTGCTTAAAATAGTCCATGCTGATATAAGTCCACACATCTCTGCAGAGATCTATAAGTATTGAATTGATGCGTTTAATATTATCAAATTGAGCAGCCAGGTTATCGTAATGTTCAATTTGTGTTGTGAACTGCATGCGTTGTAATCCTAGAATTTGTTCAACAAATTCATTTCCTAATTTTACCCAGTCTTTTTTAGGAAATGCAACTTGATGTGCATTGAAATTACCGGTAGCGCCGCCAAATTTAGCGGCATATGGAATTTGAGTAAATAGATTGATTTGCCCGTCAATTCTTTCTGCAAATACCATAAACTCTTTTCCTAAGATCGTTGGAGATGCCGGCTGCCCGTGCGTTCTGGCTAATAATGGGATTTGTTTCCATTGTTTTGCCAAACCAAACAAATGATTATGCAGATTAACGATCAATGGCAAATATTCCTGCTCCATGCTGTGTTTCCAACTTAAAGGAATAGAAGTATTATTGATATCCTGCGATGTTAAACCAAAATGCACCCATTCTTTTACAGCACCTAAACCAATTTTGTCTAATTGCTCTTTAATAAAATATTCAACTGCTTTTACGTCGTGATTGGTGGTTGCTTCAATTTGTTTAATTTGCTGTGCATCACTTAAATGAAAATCTTCAGCCACTCTTTTTATCTGCAATTTTTGTTTGGGTGTTAACTTGAAAAATTTCTTATCTGCCAGAAACAAAAAATATTCAATTTCTACTAACACACGGTATTTGATCAAAGCATATTCAGAAAAATATTCGTCGAGATGGGAGAGTTGCTTGCGGTAACGTCCGTCGATCGGAGAAATAGCGGTCAGATTATTTAGTTCCATGTATTAAGTTGTAAGTATTAAGTTATCAATTTTTTAATGTGCTTTTGATTTTCATGGCCACTTCATTATGTCATTCACTTGTAGGTTCAGTTCATTGTGAAACTTACTGAACAGAATATCAAACAGTACCCAAGTGCAACTCAAAAACTGTTGAACAATGTTACAACAGTCGGCTTCATAAAAATGCTTTTCTTTGCACACAAAAGTAATTGAATTGGACAAGAGAATACGCGTTGGAGCTGTAAGTTATTTAAATACTAAACCACTGATTTTCGGCGTAAAGCGCAGTGGTCTGATGAACAGGATTGATTTGATTGAAGATTATCCTGCTAAAATAGCAGCCATGTTACTGAATGACGAGATCGATGTTGGACTAATTCCGGTGGCTGTGATACCGCAACTGAAACAACATTTTATCGTTACTGATTATTGTATTGGCGCTGAGGGCGAAGTAGCTTCAGTGGCCTTGTTCAGTGAAGTGCCTATGGAAAAAATAGAGAAAGTGGTGCTTGATTATCAAAGCAAGACTTCAGTTAATCTCGCTAAAATATTATTGAAGGATTACTGGAAAAAGAAAGTCGTTTTTGAAGATGCAAAAGAAGATTTCCTGCAACATATAAGCGGGACTAGTGCCGCTGTTGTAATAGGAGACAGGGCTTTGCAGTTAACCAGCCATTCTACATATGTATATGATCTGGCATTGGCCTGGAAATCTTTAACCGGATTGCCTTTTGTGTTTGCTGCATGGGTTGCCAATAAGCCATTAAATGAAGATTTTCTGGATGCATTTAACAGAGCAAATGCTTATGGTATAAAACATATTGAAGAAGTTTTGGCCGAAACCTCATTTGCAGATTATGACCTAAAAAAATACTTCACAAAAAATATCAGTTACGAATTAACAGATCAGAAAAGAGCAGCACTACAAAAATTTATCAGCATGCTATTAGTGCTTTGATAGTGCTTTAATGTAAGTAAATAGTGCTTTGAGGTATGCAATGAATCCATGTAAAGAAACCTCAAGAGATTGATATAATTTGAATGCAGGAACATAACAGACTGTTATCAATGCCTCTTTCTTTGAGATGGCGGTTAACTTTTGAAGATATAAGCTGTATTTAGCTGTATCATTTTTTTGGACAGCAAAATAAACGGCAAACTTCCTGTATAATAGAGCCACTTCATGCGTATCCAGCTTTTTTTCCAGTCCTGTTAATTGCCTTTCTAAAAATATTTTGGAAACATCTTTAATTGCACTGCTTTGGGTGCTGGTCAATGATGCCGCATGCTCCCGATAGAAATAAAGATCTGTTTGTGGCAAATAATTGAATTGATATTTTAAAAAGGCACGAACAAAAAAATCGTAATCCTCAATTAAGAAGGCAGCTGGATTGTACCCATTTAAGGCTTTATGTATCTCTGCTTTGTATAAAAAACAAGCACCGCAACCTAGCCAGTTAAAAAAACTAAAATAGACATTGTTGAAAAGCCTTGTTCCTGTTATGTTTCCAGCATCATCAATGAGCGTATAGTTTGTATAAACCAGATCCGTTGTATGCTGATCATTCTCAAATTCATTCAGCATGGTCTGCAATGCATTTGGAGCATAATAATTATCATCGGATGTCCAAGTGAAATATTTTCCTTTCGCTGTTTCAAACCCTCTGTTTAATGATAATGGCAGTTTTTTGTTGTGTCGATTATGAAGGACCCTTATTCTGGCATCTTTTAATGCATATTCTTTAAGAATAGAGGCGGTATCATCAGTTGAACAGTCATTCACGATGATCAATTCAAAATCCGAAAATGTTTGCTGTAAGCAACTGTCAATTGAAGTACGAATAAACTTCGAACCATTATAAGTTGGTAGTACAATGGAAATGGTTGGCTTCATTATTGCTGCTTTGCTAATATTGAAATGATTTGTTCGGCAGTAGTACCATCGCCATATGGATTTACAGCTTTTGACATAGTTTGATAATGTTCTGTATCATCCAATAACAGGCTTGCTTCTTCAATGATCCGCTCTTTTGAAGTGCCTACCAGTAAAGCAGTTCCTGCTGTTACACCTTCCATTCTTTCAGTCACATCGCGCATAACTAGCACAGGTTTTCCTAAAGAAGGTGCTTCTTCCTGAATACCGCCTGAATCGGTGATCACAAAATAACTTTTGTCCATTAACCAGATCAAATGTGGATAGTCCAAGGGATTAATTAAAAATACGTTGCTTTTATTACTTAATCTTTCTTTTACAATGGTCTGCACATTTGGATTCAAATGCACAGGATATACGATCTGTACCTCCGGATATTTTGAACTGATGACACTCAATGCTTCGCAGATATTCTCAAAAGGAGTCCCGAAATTCTCTCTGCGGTGTCCTGTGACTAATATTATTTTTTTATTTAGATCCAGAAAATGAAAAGGCTTTGCATAAATATCAGCAATTCTTATTTTTTGAACAGCCCATAACAATGCATCAATGACAGTATTGCCCGTAATGAAAACAGCTTCGGAAATATTTTCCATGAAAAGGTTTTCAGCTGCGGCTTCGGTTGGGGCAAAATGGAAATCAGCAATTGTTCCTACCATTTTACGATTGATCTCTTCCGGAAATGGGGCATATTTATCATGACTCCTCAATCCTGCTTCAATATGAGCAACTTTTATTTTCTTATAATAGGCTGCCAATGCTCCTGCAAAAGCAGTAGTGGTATCGCCTTGTACTAGAACTATTTCAGGTTCATATTCATTTAATACTTTTTCCAATCCTCTGATCGCATCTGCAGTTATATCAAACAGAGTTTGATTGGGTTTCATCAATGCCAGATCAGTATCAGCCTTCAATTCGAAAAAATCCATAACGCTATAGAGCATTTCTTTATGCTGACCAGTCAAACAGATCTTTACATTAAATAATTCAGGATGATTTTTTGCCGCATGAATGATCGGCGCCATTTTAATAGCTTCGGGCCTTGTTCCAAAAACAAATAATAATTTTTTCACGAAAGCAATTTAAGAACTAATTAAATGCAATAAGGTTTTTCCTGCGTGAGGATCATATAAATGCTTGGCCTTTTCATGCGCTGCTTTTCCGATCGCTTTCCAATCGTGCATGCTGTGAAATGCTTGCTGCATTGCTTTATTAAACGATTCAACAGTCGCTTCTTCTGCAATAAAGCCATTCAGTTTATCATCGATCCATTCTGTGTTACCCCCAACATTGGTAACAACGGCAATACGTCCGCAGAACATTGCTTCCACTAAAGCCAGCGGCATTCCTTCCATATGTGAGGGCATTAGTAAAAGATGATTTTTTTGCCAAACTGCCCTGATATCATTAACCTTTCCGTGAAAACTAACTTTATCATTCAATCCCAATTCATTAGTCAATTCTTTTAATAATGATTCATCGGGACCTTTCCCATAAATATTCAAATGCCAGTTAGTCGTTTCTTTTTGTTCGGCAGCAAGGATCTTCAAAACAATGTCCTGCCCTTTATGAGCAGTAATGAGATTGCCTACCATGGCCATTTGAACTGTTTCTGTAGATGGAAGTTCCAGTATTGAAACATCGGAAATGTTTACAGGATTTCGAACAACCATTGCATGATTGATCAATCTTCCCAATTGTTTTTCGGCAACATGTTTTGTTCTGTCTGATACAAAAAATACTTTAGAACAACGGTCATAAGCTTTGCTGACCAATTCTTTTTCATGTAATGAAAGATGACTGCTTTTTTCATCTGTATAATGCCCAAGAATATAAAAACGGCAATTATTATTTGATAAATAATGCAGCATTTTCTTTTCTGCAGCAATTGAATAACAGGTACCATTGTAGAAAACGATATCCGGTTCGGCTTTAAAAATTTCTTTAATTGAATTATTTGCCCTTTTACGTAAGAAGAAAATTGCTTTTTCAAAGAATCTGCCAACCATATTATGCTGAGATGAACTGAAAGATGGACGGTGATATTCTTTCATGCCCAAATCGATCAGTTCTTTAGTTTTAGGATGTTGTTCATTGAATGCGTAGGAGAGATGTGAAACGGAATGCCCTTGCTGTAAAGCTTCTTTGGCCATTTCGTACCAAAGTTCTTCACTTCCGCCCCAGGATTCCCGTATCATGGAAATGACTGCGATTTTCATAACTAAGCTTTTATTTTTTTTGCTACTAGAATATTATTGAGATAGAGGTCTTTTCTATTGGGTAAGATCCTGCTTAAAACAATGGCACAGCAATTCAACATAGAATAAGTTATTAATTTGAAAGCTGTTCTTAGAACGGGGATGTTTTTGATATAAGGAAGAATATGCTGATGAATATACATTGTCCACAATTGAAAAACCACTTCCACGCTGTTTCCCGTTTTATCCTGCTGAATGATCTCAAAGCCATTTTTCTCAAAGAAATATTTCAAAGCAAAGGAAGTATAACGTGCATAATCATTGGGAACTTCATGTTCACAAATGGAGAAAGGACAGGTCATTAAAATAATGCCTCCGGTTTTCATCACTCGATTGATCTCTTTGATGATCTCATCCAGATTAAAAATGTGTTCAAAAACCTCAGAAGTAAATACTGCATCAAAATGTTCGTCTTCAAAAGGAATATGTTTGCCATCGTAGTACACGTCGATCTCTTCATTCAAATGTGGATGGCCTGGGCTTTCATAATCAACGCCAACATATTTATCCACTGTAAATAATGATCGATAGGGTTTAGCACCGCAGCCAAAGTCCATCAATTCACCTTTTAATAATGGGATATATTTTGCAATGCCATTCAACAATCTGTTGCGGGTTAAGTAATTCGGGAAAGTCAATCCCGGATTGAATTCTGTTGCAATACCTTTATAATCCATCATGCTTGCTTTATCGCTATTCTTCCTGTAGCATCAATCCTGTTCAATAATATTTTTACATTGTGTTCAGCAATATATTCGTCCACTGCTTTTTTTGCTCCGGCCCAGTGACCATAATCATCCAAGATCAAAACACCATTATTGCTTAACAAAGGAAATAAGTGTATCAATTCATGTTTGGTTGATTCATACCAGTCAGTATCTAATCTAAGAACAGCGATCTTGGCAGGAATGTTTTGCGGAATCGTATCTTCCACTTTCCCTTTGATGTAATTAATTTTGTCTGCAGGATAAGCAGTTGATTGCATTCCTTGCTTCACTGTATCCAGTGCAGAATAAGCCCAAACCAAATTCTTTTCTTTATCCGCATCGGTTTCCATTAATTGTTTGGCATCATCGCCTTTAAAGGTCTTATCGTGCTCTGTTGGCTCGCTCATTCCTTCGTAAGTGTCGTACAAATACAGGCTTCTGTTATTACTTTTTAAGGATTGTAATGTTTCGGCTACAGCCATCATGCTGCCACCTTTCCAAACACCACATTCAACAATATCGCCTACAATATTATTTTTCTCAACGTATTGAACAGCTTCTATCAAACTGTAAATGCGTTCAGGGCTTGTCATGGTATTATTGCATACCTTTTTATAAATATTCAAATGTAAAGTCTCAAAGTCTGTTGGAATCTTATCAGCATTTACTCCGTGTACCTTAACTAATTCATAATTAAACTTCCTTAATAAATTTATTATCAATTTTTTCATATCAAGACCTAACTTTAGCGCAAGATACTTATTCATTCATAAAATCAGGAAGACGGATTGGAACTCTCTATTATCATTGTCAATTATCGCTCGCCAAAATACATTATAAATTGCATTCAAAGTGCTTTGGAATGCAATGCCGGCAATCCTTTCGAATGGATTGTAGTGGATAATGCTTCCGGTGATGATAGTCGTGCCCTCATCACTCAAAAATACCCTTTTGTAAAGTGGATCGACATGAATTATAATGCCGGATTTGCCCGTGCCAATAATGAAGGAATCCGTCAATCTTCCGGGCATGTGGTTTTACTGCTGAATCCTGATACCATTGTTCAGAATAATGCTTTGGAAAGATGTTTTAGAAAGTTTATATCCACAAATGATGTGGCTTGCGGTGTTCAATTATTAAATCTCGATGGTACGGCACAGATATCCGGGAACTTCTTTATGAAAGGAGGTATCAATCATCTATTGGCATTACCATACTGGGGTAATTTTTTAAGAAGCATTGCATTTGCCTTCAATACCAAGAAGCCTAATGTTTTGAATGCCAGCAGTGAAGAAAAAGTGGATTGGATCAGCGGAGCATTTTTAATGGTAAAAAAGTCTGCCATTGAAAAAGCAGGAATGATGGATGAAGATTTCTTCTTGTATGCTGAAGAGATAGAATGGTGCAGCAGATTAAAGAAAATAGGGAGTTTAAGTATTTACGGCGAAATAAAAATGATACATCTGTTGGGGGAAACCATTAAAGATGCAACAGGAACTGACGATAAAACGTATTTCAATTTATTTGATAAGAAAGGCTTGCAGTTATTAGTATCCAATCATGTTCGTATCAGAAAGCAATTCGGAGTATTTTGGTTCTTTGTTCAGTTATTGAATTGCAGTTTTGGTGTTCCGGTATTCTTTTTTTGCAGTTTCATCGACCATTTAATTCATATGCAAAACCCATTTGCAGACTGGAAACGCATTAAAGGTTTGGCAATAAATATGTTTGAAGTTTGGAAATTATCGCCAACTATTCTTAGAAATCGGCCTCATTTTTATAAAATACTCTGAGTAAAGATCAATACCATAATCTTGCTTCAACTGACTTTAAGTATTCAAGAGCAGAATCGGAAATGGGCGTTCTTTTTTCTTTTTTCGGGATTGATAAAATATCTTTCCATCCTGTGAAATACCCACTCATATTGAATTTTGTCTCTTTCAGATATTGTAAACTCCACATCAATGTAGTGCTATAATAATTAAATTTGGGCAGATATCTCCAAGCCACTTTTGCTTTGTTCACCCACATCATCCTTAGCTTTTCTTCTTTTGTTTTTCTGCCGAGGGGAGATTCCTTATGAAGCATTACAATATTGCTGTCGTATTTTATGCAGTAACCTTTTTCAATGATCCGGTAGCTCAGATCGTATTCTTCCATGCCATAAAAAAACTCTTCCGGTAAATTGCCTGTTTCCAATAATACTTTTCTTTGAATGGCGTGAGCGCCTCCGGCAAAATAATAAGTGAAGAATTTCTCTTTGTCCTTATACTTATCAATGTGTTTATGTGGTAATCCATTGATCTGCATTTCTAAATTGGAATAATACAAAACTTTAAAAGATACGATCGCTGTATCTCTGTTCTCAAAACCCGGCTCATCAAAGCTTCGTAACAATTGTACTAAAGCATCATTATTTTGCAACACACAATCATCATCCAGAAAAATTAAAATATCTGCAGATGCATATTGCAAAGCCAAATTCCTTCCGCCTGTAACGCCTAGATTTTTGGATGAATCTATATATTGGAATTTAACGGCAGAAGTTTCAGAAGTAAAATTCCTTACAGCT
Organism: uncultured Chitinophagaceae bacterium; assembly: GCA_903830285.1. GTDB lineage: Bacteria > Bacteroidota > Bacteroidia > Chitinophagales > Chitinophagaceae > CAIQDX01. The sequence continues at coordinate 17,817 of CAIKTE010000368.1, forward strand.
GTATAATCCGCAGTAGAAGCATTATTTACCAGTATTACAGTCTTTAGTAATTCCCTTGCTTTATCAAGCTGTACAATATTCTGCAATAATTCCAGTGTATCTTCCGGCCTGTTATAAGTGATGATCACAAATTCAATCGATTTCATACTGCAATGTATTAAAAGAGTTTATCAGGAATGATATAAATCTGCTAAACGATTATGAACGCTGTGGATAATATTTCCCCAATAAAAACGGGTATAAAACAATTCAGGTGTTATAAATGGTTTGCGCAGTTTTGTTTTAAGCATTTCAGTTGCAAACCCGTTCCAGTCAGCATTGTCAACCAAGATCATTTTCATTCCTGCGATCTTTGAATCAATCCCTCTGGCGCCGCCAATAGTTGAAATAACAGTCAAGTCATTTGCCAAAGCTTCCACTAATTTGGTTTTAATTCCCGTTGCTAGAACGGAGGGATTTAAAAAAGCATCACAGCCTTTGAAGTACAAACTAATATCTTTTACAAATCCGGCAAAGATGATCTGCGGGAATGCTCTCAGTTCAGTTGCTAATAGTTCGGGTAAAAAATCTCCGCATATTATAATACGGTATTTTAAATCTGTTTTTTGTAAAATGGGGATAAGGAATTGTGTTATGATCTGAATGCTGTCAATATTCGGCGCATAGTTCAGGGAACCATTGAATAAAAAAATGGTCTCATTTTCTTCAATGGAATGGATCCTTCTAATTTGTTCTCTGCTTATTTTTATTTCATCTGCATCAGGTGCTTTCTGAATATTTGTTCCATAGGGTACAATCATACATTTCTCATGTGCAATATTCCATTCTTCAATAGCCCAGTCCTTGTCTTCTTCGCATTTAAATAAATTAAAATTGGCTTGCTGATGAACAAAGATCTCATAACGTACATAGAATCGCCACCATTTTCTGCCTGCCACTTTGAAGCGATGTGCTTCGATATTATGGGAGTGAATTACATAAGGCTTTCCTGTGAATAAGTGTAATAAAATCCCCAACCATCCAAAATAGCTATGTTCGATCAAAATCACGTCCACCTTATGTTTACGGATGATCCCGATCAATTTGGGAATATAAATCAGATTCAGAAACCCTTTCCAATGATTGAATAAAAAAGGATAAATTTTAAAGATAGGATCATCACTCACTTCATTATCATTTGAAGTGGCTAATACTATTTCCGAATCCTTTGAAAGAAATTGATAGAAGTCGGCAATACCTTTTTGTCCGCCCAAACGTGCAGGAAAAATTTTGTACGACACAATGCCGAGCAATACCATCTAAGCTTTTTGTTTCTCTTTTCTGAATGATTGAACAACAGCAACGATCAATAATAACCAAACCAATGCCGAAGCGATCAAAGCAGCCTTAGAACTGTTGTAAAAAGATTCCGGTTTAAATTCAAATGTTATCTTATGATTGCCAGCAGGAATAGCCATGCCGCGCAACACATAGTTGGTTGGAATGATCGGTGATTCTTTCCCGTCTATATATGCTTTCCATCCTCTGTCGTAATAAATTTCACTGAATACTGCAAACTGATTGCTCTTGCTTGCAGACTTATACTCAATAAAATCATTGTCATTATTCACCAATGAAATGGCTGCAGATGAATCGGTCTGAATTGAAGCAGCTAATTGTGGTTTATATGATTCTTCCACCAAAGCTGTATCCTTAGGATCAAAATTGTTTAATCCTTTCATTACTTCTGATGGGCCTTTTTCAAACTGAATGTCTTTTACAAACCAAACAGGGCCTAATGCTTCAGGATTTGGTTGTTCCACAACTTGGCGTGTTTTTGGATCTTCAAGTAAAATATATTTTGTGTTGAGCATGTTCAACACTTTCAGGTTGATCGGTTGTTTGCGCAACTGATAATTGAGCAGATCCTCGTAAAGACTCAGTTTTGCAGGATGATAGCCACCCACAGAATGAAAATGATATGATGTGAGTGCATCATTAAATACATTTTCCATTCCACCGCTTAAATTTAAAACACGATAATAAGTTGTGTCTTTTAAAATGGAAGCTTCAGCAGGAGAGGGTTTAAAATAATTCTCATTCATATCAGCTTCATCCTGAAAATTATTTTCATTCAAGTATCTTCTGCCCAGCGTCAATACATCAAATGAACTTAACAGCAGTAAAGCCGCTAATGCATAGTTTGTCTTTAGTTTGTCTTTAATGAATAACCATAAAACTGCTAAAGTTGCAAGCAATAATAAGATAGTACGGATCAAGTCTTTGCCAAAAATGGTTTGCCTGTCCTGTTTAAATGCTTCATAAAGGGAGTTGCTTTCTCCTGCATTGCCTTGCATCATTTGAGTGAAATAGTTTTTCAGTTGTGCATCATTGATGCCTGCATAATCCAGACTGATATAGATCAATCCCAGTAAAGCGATCAATCCTCCGGTGATATAAGCAGTCAGTTTTACTTTTTTTAATGTTTCTGCTTTATCAGTATCATCAAATAGAAATTGTTGAAGCCCCAATATGGCAACCACAGGAAACAATAACTGAGGGATCACCAAGGTCATTGTAGGTACCCTGAACTTATTATATAAAGGCAGATAATTGAATAAGAAAGTATTGAATGCGTTGAAGTTCTTTCCCCAACTCATTAATATGGCAGTGACACATGCAGCCAAGATCCACCATTTGTGCGGCGATTTGATATAGACCATTCCGAATAAAAATAATAAGCAAATCACTGCTCCTAAATAAACAGGACCGCTGGTAAATGGCTGTGCGCCCCAATAACTGAAACCCCCTAATTGTTCGGCCATTTGCTGTGCCTGATCTTCCGGAGCACCTTTCTCGGTTATTTTTTTTACAAATGCTGAGTTGTCGGGAAGTTTAATACTTCCGCCTCCTCCATAAATGCCCGGAACAAGCAATGTGAATGTTTCCAGTCTTCCATAACTCCATCCAAAAGCATAATCGATCGGTAGGCCTGATGATTTCCTGGTTCCGCTGGCAGTTGTAGAATCCAGGATCAATGAACCATTGCGCATGGTAGCTTTACTGTAATCGCTTGTAGTGGCCAATGTAACCATATTACAAGCCGCACCGATGCCACCACAAACTATCGCGATGCTTAAAGCAATAGCAAGGTGTTTATATTCTTTTGCTTTGATCCATTGAATGATGAATCCAACACTCATGAATGAAGCGACAATTAAAAAATAATAAGTGATCTGTAAATGGTTTTGTGCAATTAATAAACAACTGAACAGTGCCGTGAGTGCTGCCCCCCACCAGTACTTTTTTTGATAGATGAGCCAGACAGCAGCCAACAACGCAGGCACATAACCCAATGCCAGCATCTGTGTATCGTGACCAACAGACACAATGATCTCACTGAATGTTGAGTAGGCGTAAGCGATACTTCCCAGAATGCCCAGCCAAGGCCGCACTTTTAAAACCTGACTTAAAAAATAAAAGCTGATACAGAGTAAAAAGAAATAGCCAACCGGTTTAGGTAGAAATAATAAGAATAAAGGATGAAAATAACCCACAGTTATTGGATTGCTTGTTTCCAGGATGACCTGATAAGCAGGCATGCCACTGAACAGATTATTATTCCACAAGGGATAATTACCATGTTTTTCCTTGTATTTCACCAGATCCTGAGCCATTCCTTTCCAGTGGATCACATCACTTTGCTGCAAAACTTTCCCATCAAAAGCAGGTTTACAATAGATAATTGCGATCAATGCAAATATGGCAATAGCCATTAAATGGGGCAGGAGTGACTTCCACTGAAAATTTTTCATACTTCTATTTTATGCGATTGGCAAATTAATGCTATTTTGAACAAAAAATTTTATGCGTTGGCTTTTATTTATCAGCAGAGTTGCTTTATTGTGTAATGTTTGTTTTGCATTAACAATGATTATCCGTTATTCACATGATTTTATTCATAACCAGGCGGTCAATAATTATATCATCACGCTGGGTTATGTGTCATTCCCTATCAACTTTCTCATGAATGTTTTGTTATTGGTGATGATGTTCAGTAAGAAAAATATAGGTGTACCAAGCTGGTTATCGATCACCAACTTTATTTTTCTCATTGCTCAATTGATCGTATTCTTAATTTGACGCTATGATACACAATATTCTGAAAGATAAACCCACCAAGCTTTTCATTGGATTTGCAGCATTCTTTGTTGCCAATGCATTGATCGCAGAATGTATCGGAGGAAAGATATTTTCCTTCGAAAAGTTATTGGGTGGAATGCCTTCCAATATTACATTGTTCGGTCAGTCAGGACTGGCATTTAATCTTACCTGCGGTGTATTGCTCTGGCCATTGGAATTTATTTTAACGGATATTGTAAATGAATATTACGGCCCCAAAGCTGTTCGCCGGATCAGTTATACAGCTGTTGTTTTAATAGCTTATGCATTCATCATGTTCTATGCAGCCATGAAAGTTCCGCCTGCAGATTTTTGGATCAGTTCCAAGAAGGATAGCGGCATTCCCGATATGCAGAATGCCTTCAACAGTATTTTCGGGCAGGGTATGTGGATCATTTTAGGAAGCTTAACTGCATTCCTGGTCAGCCAGATCGTTGATGTGACAGTATTTCACCGCATCAAAAAAGTAACAGGAGAGAAATGGGTCTGGTTACGTGCAACCGGTTCAACCCTAATTTCTCAATTGGTAGATAGTTTCATTGTTCTTTTTATAGCATTTAAAATAGGCAATGGCTGGAGCTGGCAATTGGTACTCGCTATTTGCATCGTTAATTACACGTACAAATTTGCAATGGCCATCATCTTAACGCCATTGATCTATTTGATCGAAGGATGGATAGAAAAATATGTAGGTCATGAAACAGCAATCAAAATGAAAAGGGCAGCCATGGGAGAGGATGCTGATGCATTTGCAAATATTCCAACAGCGGGGTAGCAGAAGTTTAAAAAGTTGAAGAAGTTTAAAAGTTTAAGTTAGGCGAGTATTTGGTGCCTTATTGGATCTAACTGTCAGTATGGCGCTTAAGCCTTATAAAAGCCTAGTATAAGCCTTATATAAGCCTAGTATAAGTTATGCTTAATTCACCCATTCAGCATCAATATTTTGTCAAATTTGCAGGGTTTAAACGGGCCAATTGACTTGGGACAAACTTCCTTGTTGAGTGTTTCTGTGTATTCGGGCGAAGGTAAAATGGTTGGCTTTTATTTTATTGTTCAGCAGATCCCTCACTGGGTTCGGGATGACAATAAACATTAAACTTCTTAAACCTTTCAAACCTCTCAAACTTTCTTGAGCATTTTTACTACCACTTTATCAATAGGCAACGAAACAGTTGATTCATTCAGGTCATTCCATTCGATCCAGCGGAAGACTTCGCTTTCTCCGTTTGCATCGGCAACCTGATGGGGTGAAAAATGAAAAGGAATAGTATGTGTCGTTAATTCGATCGGTTCATCAGTATGAACATAATAGTAGATACTCAATATCTGGTCTTTATTATTGAATGCGGAGATCTGAAAAAAATCAGTAGTATAGATATGATTACCTATTGTTACATCAAGGTTGGTCTCTTCTTTGAATTCTCTTTTCAAACAATCTCTTGTGCCTTCACCGAATTCCAATCCACCACCGGGGAATTTGGTGAAATAATTTCCACGGATGAATTCATCGCTGACTAAAACCCTGTTCTTGCTGTCTTTTAAAATTCCGTAGACCCTTACATTAAATAGCGGCATGAATTAGTAGTTGGAAGTCACACTGAGGCTCTCGAAGTGTGAATCATGTATGAATCACCTTTCGAGAGCCTCAAGGTGACATTACGTTTTATAAAATCATTTATTCTTTATCGTGTGCGGCCTGCAGATCCTTGATGATAATTTTTCTCATCTGTAGCATTGCCTGCATGGCATTTTTTGCTTTAACCGGATTGGGATCACCCAGGTATTTTCCCAAACAGGAAGGAATGATCTGCCATGACAAACCGTATTTGTCTGTTAACCATCCACACATGCTTTCTGCACCGCCATCTGCTATCAATTTCGACCATAATTCATCCACTTCTTCCTGGGTCTCGCAATTCACAAATAAAGAAATTGCAGGAGTGAACTTGTATTTAGGGCCGCCATTCAACACCTTGAATTCCTGTCTATCAATTTCAAATGCACCGCCAAATACTTTGCCATCAGGAAGGCGCATGAAATGTAGGATCTTCGCATTTTTAAATGTTGCCACATAAAAATTCATGGCTTCTTCCGCATTATCATTGAACCAAAGGAAAGGTGTTATTTTTTGCATGGGAGTTATTTTTTCTTTTTTGCAGCAGCTTTTTCAATGTTTTGCTGTGCCCTGAACTTTACTATTTTTTTGACCAAACCAATTGGGATCGATCTATCATAAGGGAATTGTACGGTACCTTTTGAGGTCTCATATTTTGTCAATTCATCCTTAAAAGCTTCTATTCCTGCTGCCATCGGATACAAGCCAATATGATTTGTATGTGCAGCAAAATACAGGAGCATTCCATTCAATTTATATGCAGGCATATTATAACTGATCACTTCTTGCGCATCAGGCGCTGCGGCTTTGATGGTTTGGCGTAATTTTTCCAGCCTTTCCTGTATCGCAACCGGTTGAACAGCAATATACTGATCTACATCTTTTATGTTTTTAAGCATAAAAAATTATTTTGCTTTTGATGATTGAAGTTTATGATAACTGATATAAGATAATAATAGGATCGCAAAAAAGATCAACGGTGCAAATGATTTAGGTACAGCTCCATCAACAGAAACCAAAGCAATAGCAGCCGAGAGCGTGTCAATTCCCAATGCAACATAGGCCCATTCTTTGATGCGTTTTGGAATGAATGGAAGCAACAATATCAATCCGCCAATGAATTTACCGATGGTGAGTTCATAACTGAACCAAACGGGTAAACCTAAATGTTTCATACCTTCTGAAGCTTCAGGACTATTGAGAAAAAAGATCCCTGACATTGTTGCTATTGCAACTAATACAGTTGAGATCCAAAATACAATTTTTGCTGTTTTAGCATTCATGATGTTAGGTTTTATGAAATATAAATGTACTGAAATTTAGGCTTGTTGCGGCATGGCAGAAGGATCAGCAAACATGATCTCCCAGATATGGCCATCAATATCTTCCATGGTTCTGGCATACATCCATCCGTGGTCTTGTTTTTCTCTGTGTTCTTTTCCTCCTGACGCTGTGGCTATCGTTAAAAGCTCGTCAACTTTTTCTCTGCTTTCTACCTGAATACAGTTTAGAACTTCTACACTCTTTTTCGCATCACAGATCTCTTTTGTAGTAAATGATTTAAAAAAATCTTCTTTCAAAAGCATAGCGAAAATGTTCTCACCCAAAATAACACAAGTGGCTATCTCATTACTGAATTGTGGATTGAAAGAAAAACCAAGTCCGCTGAAAAATGTATTGGTCTTATTGAGGTCTTTTACGGGAAGGTTGATGAAAATTTGCTTTACCATAATTTTGATTTTGTGTAAAATACAAAACGGAATAATAAATACAAATAGAATTAAGAAGAAGGTTATAAGTGCTAAGTAATAAGTAATAAGTAATAAGTTATAACTCTTAACTAAATTTCTATCTCTCCTTTAAATACAAATTCAGCGGGACCGCAAAGCCAGATATCTTCAAAAGAGGAATCTCCGGTTTTATTAAACTCTACAGCAAGATTGCCGCCAATTGTTTTTATTTCAATTCTGTTTGATCCTTTTTCAGTAGGGGCAAATACCAGTGCAGCAGCAGTAACACCCGTGCCACAACTGAGGGTTTCATTTTCTACTCCTCGTTCGTATGTGCGAACGGTGATCTTATTTTTATCTGTTGCTTCAACAAAATTCACGTTAATGCCTTCGGCTGCAAAGTCTTTGCTGTAACGTATTTCATGGCCCTCTTTAAAAACATCCATGGTCAATACATTTTTAACGGGTCTGATGAAATGTGGAGAGCCGGTATTTAAAATGGAATCACTGTTGTGTTTTTTTATGCTGTTTACATTCACCATTTTTAAATGCACCCAGCCATTCTTTGCAAATACAGATTCATGATCACCGTCAATAGCGATGAACTTGTATTTTTCTTTTTGTAGCCCTCTGTCAAAAGCAAACTTTGTCAAACATCTGCCGCCATTACCACACATGCTGCTTTCATTTCCATCTGCATTATAATATTTCATCTCAAAATCATAACCGGCTTTTAGATTCAACAGCATCAAGCCATCGGCACCAATGCCAAATTTTCTGTCGCAGAGTTTATTGATCTGTTCAATGGTTAATGAAATTGGATCAACTCTATTATCCAGAATAACAAAATCATTTCCTGTCCCTTGATATTTGTAGAATGTTGTTTTCATTGTCGATAATCGTGAATCATTTAAACGCGAGTCGTGAATCGTGAGTCGCAAGTTTTGCACCCTAAATTTTAATTATTCTTTAGTTTTTTCGATCAGCTTACTCAGCATCATGAATGATCGTTCCAGATAATTTTCTAATTCTTTTATTTGGTTGTTTTGTAAATATTGTAAGATAAATGATATTTCAAGTTGTGTATCAATCTCAACAAGAGAACTTCTTGAAATTTCAAAGAATCTGACTTTCTCCTGTTTTGATCTTCTTGCACAACCTTCGGCTATATTGCTGCATACCGAAATTGCTGCCCTGCGCAATTGATTGGTGAGAACATATCTTTCAGTAACCGGAAACTGTTCAGTCTGTTTATATACTTCCTCAACAAGTCTTAATGAAATTTGATAAACATCTAATCCTTTATGAGATAATTTCAGCATAAATTCTAGTCATTTATCTCATAAAAATAACTAATAAGTCTTTAAAAGAATGAATCTACTCGCGATTTCCTACTTACGATTTACGTTATATTGCCTCAATGATCCCCAAACATTTAACGATCAAATTCTCCACCGCTGCTTTACCATCTTTACTAAATTCCTTTCTAACACGATTTGCAACTATAGCATTTAAGCTCAAACAAGAATGCCCTAATAATTTACCCAATCCATAAATGGCACTGGTCTCCATTTCGAAATTACTGATAAAATGATTACCAAAACGAAAGCTGGATAAGCGTTCTATCAACATCGGATTAGCTAATCCCAAACGCAATATTCTTCCCTGCGGGCCATAGAAACCCGGACAGGTAGCCGTAATGCCATGATGGAATCCATCCACAAAATGTTTCTTTACGGATGCCCCTGCAGTTACAACATAGGGTTCAATTTTACCACTGAGTTGTGTATGTGCCATAAAATGTTGCAGCATCTGCTGTTCTTCTTCATTACTTTCAAAACGATAAAAATGCAGCAGATTATCCAATCCCAATCCATGTGTTCCTGCAACAAAACTGTCAACAGGGATCTCTGCCTGTAAAGAGCCCGATGTACCAATGCGAAGAATGGTCAAATGTGTTAGATCATCCTTCACCGTTCTTGTTTCGAAATCAATATTCACCAATGCATCCAGTTCGTTCAATACAATATCAATATTATCCGGACCGATACCTGTTGAAATAACAGTCAATCTTTTTTTACCGATATAACCCGTTGCTGACATAAACTCACGATGTTGTTGCTGCACTTCTATCGAATCGAAATGTTTGCTTATTTCTTTTACTCTGTCTGGATCACCTACAGTAATAATGGTATTTGCCAGTTCATCCGGACGAAGATTCACATGATATACTGCACCACGATCATTAATGATCAATTCTGATTCTGCAATTCTGCTCATATTCAATTTTTGAATGGTGAAATTATGTAAATGTGCAGATATAAAGTTCTGTTACGAGATGAATGGTAGGGGAAGGATTTTAATTAGCTTGATTTATCGCCTCAGCATTACATTGTACTGAGTTGTCACCCTGAGGCTCTCGAAGGGTGAATTCGATTAAATGATACATCACGTTCATCATGCTTCGAGTGCCTCAGCATGACAAAAATATTGCGTTCATTATGGTTGGAGAGACTCAGCATTGACAGTAGCATTATGTTTTCCAATAAAAAACATTTCGCGATTATTATGATCAAATTTGTTCATTACCTGAATTACGTTATTTTCGCAGCCGAAACAAGGTCCGGTGGCCGAGTGGCTAGGCAGAGCTCTGCAAAAGCTTCCACAGCGGTTCGAATCCGCTCTGGACCTCCAATCAATAAGGATTACGACAGTAATCCTTTTATTTTTATGAAATATTCGCAACAAATTGGCATCATTGCATCATTACTCGTGATCGCCATCTGCTTTTTACCGTGGATAGAAGTGCCCTCACTGCAGCTAACACTAAACGGTATTCATGGCAAAGTAAATGATCAACTCAGTTTCGGCTCTCAATGGAAAGCACATAGTTTCTTTTGCAGCATCATGATCATCCTTTTCTTGATTCCAAAACTATGGGCCAAAAGAACCAATATTTTCTTTGCAGTCATGCATTTAGGATGGGCCATTAAAAATTATATCATCTTTTCCATGTGCCGTCAGGGTGAATGTCCTGATATAAAACCCGCATTATATATCCTGGTATTGCTGGCATTGGTCATTCAGGTAATGGCGCTTCTTCCCAAACTGGAGATAAAAGAAACCGAATAACAATTAGTGTTTATTTTTAGGCTAGTGTTTTTTGCATCCAACTTATTCGGCGAAACAATCGTATAAGCATCATCTGCAGCAAATAAATTGAGTTATTATGAAACAAATTCTTATCATTCTTTTTTGTATCCCTTTATTCGCAACAGCACAATTGCATTGGAAAAATGTAGATACTGCTTATCAGCCATTACCAGAAGGAACACATGTATTTTATACAAACGATAGTATCGATGGCAAACCCAATATCGCTTATTATTTTATAGGTGATCTTAAAAACAAGCAACTTGATTTTACTGCTGATGCCAAGAACGGTACCAGATTAACACCCACCCAATATTTTGAAAAAGATGCGCATCCTTTATTGGTAGTGAATTGCACATTCTTTGAATTTGTACATAACAGCAATTTGAACCTCGTTGTGCAAGATGGTAAAGTATTATCGAAGAGTATACAATCAACTGCCAACAGAGGAAAAGATACGTTTACCTACCGACATGTTTTCCGTTCTGCGATCAGTATCGATAAACACCGTAATGCTGATGTTGCATGGGTATTCAGCGATACTGCAATGCAGTATGCTTATGTTTCTCAAACGGCTGTCAATTCTTTTAAAGATTCAACTGCTTACTATTCATTGAAACAGATCGAATCAAGAAATATAGCTGCACTCAAGAAATGGAAAGTACAAACAGCTGTAGGAGGCGGGCCTGCCTTGATCCAGGACTCGCAGATAAAAATATCTAATGAAGAAGAACAAATGTTTACCGGCAAAGCCATCAATGATAAACATCCCCGTACAGCAATGGGTTATACGCAGGATGCTAAAATAATTGTGCTGGTCATTCAGGGAAGATTTCCAAAAATAGCAGAAGGTGCAACCTTAGGACAGGAAGCTAAAATATTGAAGGACCTTCACTGTAAAGAAGCTTTGAACCTTGATGGCGGCGGCAGCAGTTGTATGCTCATCAACGGTAAACAAACCATTCAGCCAAGCGATAAAGAAGGACAAAGGCCTGTGCCTGCAGTGTTCTTGGTAAAATAAACTGAACTCCGATTCTGATTGATTGTTTAAGCGTAGGATGGCACACAGATGATACAGATTTTCACAGAAATCAATATTAGCATCTTATTCGAGAAATGAATTTACACTGCCATACCGCATAGCGGTATCAAATCCGTTAACATCTATTTCTTGCGTGCTATCCGTGTTCTATTTCTTAAAAGAATTTAGTTTTCGATATTAATCGATCATTGAGAAATAGAAAATTTCTAAATCTGCACTCATTCAAGCTGCGGCGAAAGAGAATATTTTTTTATTCTTACTTTTTTGCTTGTCCTCCATAGGAGTCCTTTGGACAAAAAAGGTAACCGTATGAGGTTACGAAAAAAAAGGGCAACCGAAAACGGCCTCATCCGCCTGCGGCACCTTCTCCTACAGGAGAAGGGAAATGGATGTTGTCTGTTTGCCCGTTTTCGGGTTGGTTCCCTGATTTAGCAGTTGTGCTACTGTGACTTTAGCGATAGGGCCTTGATCCGTTATCAAAAATGAATGTCATTTTCAAAGAGCTTATTTGAACTTTAAAAAATTAGTTACTCAGGATGAGTAAGTACATAACAATAGTCTTTAATTCTCAGGTTTCATACTGACAAATTACAACTGCATGCATGATTTAAGTCATGGTTTAAAAAAGGTATGTGAATGAGATTTGCATGTTGTAACCTCAAAAACTTGTCAGATGAAAGAGTTTCAGATTGTAGTACTTGCTAAGCAGGTGCCTGATACCAGAAATGTAGGTAAAGATGCCATGAAAGCCGATGGTACCGTAAACAGAGCTGTATTAGCGGCTATTTTTAATCCGGAAGATCTGCATGCACTCGAACAGGCTTTACTCATTAAAGACCAATTTCCGAGTTCAAAGATCACATTGCTGACCATGGGGCCGCCGAGAGCTGTTGAAATTCTCCGTGAAGGTTTCTATCGTGGTGCAGATGATGGCATCTTATTGACCGACAGAGCTTTTGCAGGATCAGATACATTGGCCACTTCTTATGCCATTGCCTGTGCCATTCGTAAACTTAAAAATGTAGATATCATTGTTTGTGGCAGACAGGCCATTGACGGTGATACTGCACAGGTTGGTCCCCAGGTTGCTGAAAAATTAGGCATTCCGCAGATCACTTATGCCGAAGGGATCGTTTCCATCACAGCCGATAAGATCCAGGTAAAACGCAGACTGGAACGCGGAATAGAAATCGTAGAAGGCGGTTTCCCGCTTTTGATCACAGTGAATAATACAGCACCGCATTGTCGCCC
>CAIKTE010000369.1 GCA_903830285.1 uncultured Chitinophagaceae bacterium
AAGAACAGACAATTTCGACAAGTTCGGACAGAAAAGAGGTAGTGCCATTAAAAAAGAATATCGCCAGGCAAAGAAAAAAATAAAGGCAGAAGCCCGCGCAGCAGGAGAAGCCATGCGATTAAAAAAGAAAAATGCCAAACTCGGCATTATCACAGAAGAACCTAAAAAAGCAGCTTCTAAATTTCCTAAAAGAGCCCCTGGAGCAAGTAAAGCAGAATATCACGAACGTAAGGAGAATTCCAAAAATATTGGAAAACCCGCCCCTCGTGTAAAGCCCGAAGCCAAGGATGCCGCATCTAGAGATACGGATGCACCGCGTTCAAAAAGAGCGGGCGCACGCCCTCCAAAATCAATGAGAGAAGCAGGTTTTGTTCCTGGTAAAGACGGAGGCAAGCCAGGTTTTAACGGAAGACCAGCATTAAGAGATAAAGATTCACAAGACAAAGAACAAGTAGATAGCAATTCTCCGGATACGGTAATGCCTTTGAATAAATACATTGCGCATTCTGGTGTTTGTGGAAGAAGAGAGGCTGCAGAATTAGTGAAAACAGGAAAAGTAACTGTAAATGGAGATAAAATATTTGAACCCGGCTATAAAGTTTCAGGTAGAGATAAAGTTGTGGTAAAAGACAAACAAGTATTTCTTCAAAAGAATTCAGTTTACATTTTGCTTAACAAACCCAAAGATTTTTTGACAACAGCAAATGATCCGCAAGGAAGAAAAACGGTCATGGATATTGTTAAGTCTGCAACACAAGAAAGAGTTTACCCTGTAGGACGTTTAGATAGAAACACTACCGGTGTTTTATTATTAACGAACGATGGGGAGCTTGCACAAAAATTAACGCATCCTTCTTACGAGGTTAAAAAAATATATGAAGTAACCCTTGATAAAGCGGTTACTAAAAAAGATATGGAATCGATTGTATCTGGTATCACATTAGAAGATGGTTTGATTGTCGCAGACTCCGTTGCATATGCTGATGCAAAAGACAAAACAGTGGTAGGCATTGAAATTCACAGTGGACGCAATCGTATCGTTCGACGCATATTTGAGCACTTGGGCTATGATGTAAAAAATCTGGATCGAGTGATGTTTGCCAACCTCACCAAGAAAAATGTAGAACGCGGTAAATTCCGTTTCCTAAACGAAAAAGAAGTTAGGTTACTAAAGTTCATGAATAAAGCATTTGTACGCAAGTCGGCAAATACTATCAGCAACGAAGACACTTTTGAATAGAATAGATTCCTATGCACCTTGATATTATTTTCGAAAACGAACAGTTCATTGCAATTAATAAACCATCAGGATTATTAAGTATTCCCGACCGTATGGGAAAGGATATTTCTTTGAAAGATATACTCAAAGAAAAACTCGGTGCTATTTATACTGTTCACCGTTTAGATAGAGACACGAGTGGTATCATTGTGTTTGCTAAATCCGAAGAAAGCCATAAAGAATTATCGGTATTATTTGAAGGCCGTACCATGGAAAAATATTATGTGGGATTGGTATATGGAAACATGATGACTCCAAAGGGAAGTGTAGATGCGCCCATTATGGAACATCCTGGAAAGGCAACTAAAATGATGACGCATGCAAAGGGAAAAATTTCACTCACGGATTATGAAGCAATAGAAACATTCCGCTCTTACTCATGGGTTCAATTTCAAATTCATACAGGTCGTACACATCAGATTCGCGTGCACATGCAACATATAGGTCATAGCATTGTTTGTGATCCGATTTATGGTGATGCAAAACCCATTTTATTATCGGCATTAAAGCGCAATTTCAAACTCGCAAAAGTTGCAGATGAAGAGCGCCCGATTCTAAACAGACTAGCCCTTCACTCACATCGATTAAAGTTTACATTGAACGATGAAACTTTTGATCTGGAAGCAGAAGTTCCAAAAGATTTAAGAGCTGTTTTGCAGCAATTGAGGAAGTGGAAAGGATAATAATTTTTTGAAAATTTATCAACCACCCCGTCTGTTCGCTCAGCCGTTCAGCCACCCCTCCATCGCATGCGATGGAGGGGAAACCTTTTTTTATTTATACTCTTATTCTCCGACTTTTTTTACTCCTCACTCCTCATTCCTCACTTTTTACTTTTTACTTTTTTATAAGTTTTTATAAACCACTCCATTCTTCATTACAAAAGAAACTTGACCCATCACTTGTACATCTTTTGTTGGATCGCCATCAACCGCAATAATGTCGGCATATTTACCTTTTTCGATTGACCCCAAAATATCACTTACTCCAAGTAAATCAGCTGCATTAACTGTAGCAGATTTAATGCATTCTAATATTGGCATTCCTGCTTCGGTCATATACACAAATTCTAACCAGTTTTTCCCATGTGCGTATACGCCTGCATCTGTGCCGAATGCAATTTTTACCCCAGCCTTATACGCTTTTGCAAATGTGGCTTGAATATAAGTTCCAACTACTGCAGCTTTCAGACGAACAATTTCAGGATAGTAACCAGGAATTTTTGCAGAGTCAGCGGATGATTTTCCCGCAATAATAGTTGGTACTAAATAAGTGCCATGTTGTTTCATCAATTCCATTACTTCCTCTGACATATAAGTACCGTGCTCAATTGAACTTACTCCTGCTAAAACAGCACGCTTCATACCTTCTGCACCATGTGCATGGGCCGCTACCTTAAATCCATAGTCTTTTGCTGTAGCAACAATTGTACGAATTTCTTCTTCGGTAAACTGTGCACCACTACCATCTTTTGCCATACTTAACACCCCGCCGGTAGCAGTAATTTTAATTAGATCCGCTCCAGTTTTATAACGCATCCGCACTGCTTTAGCACAGTCTGCCACTCCATTTACAACTCCCTCATCCGGACCAGGGTCGCCCATCAAATCTTCCCGATAATTGTTAGTTGGGTCTGCATGACCACCAGTTGTAGCCAACGATTTGCCAGCCGTATAAATACGTGGCCCAACAACAAGACCTTTATTGATTGCATTTCTCAAAGAAATATTTACGCCACTCCCACCTAGATCACGAAGAGTGGTAAAGCCAGCCATAAAATCTTTTTGTGCCAAGCCCATGGCCACATAAGCCCTGTCTGACTTGTTTTTTGTGAATCCATCGATATATCTAGTTGGACTTGTTTCTTCTTCCACATGTACGTGCATGTCCATTAATCCGGGCATCACTGTTTTAGATTTCAGGTCGATTATTTTATCAGTAGCATCTGCTTTCGAATATCCTTTTTGAACATCAATAATCGAATTACCAGTAATAATGATGGACATTTCTTTTTGCACTTGCAATGTCTTTACATCAATTAATTGACCACAATAAATGATAGTCTTTTGTGCTTTCCCAATTTGCATGATGAACAGAAGAATGAACCCAAAAAAGATTTTTTTCATACTATTATTAT
>CAIKTE010000370.1 GCA_903830285.1 uncultured Chitinophagaceae bacterium
AAATGTAGAGTTCAGGATAGTTAGTTATTTAGGAGCTACATATACTACTCCAATGGTTAACTCAAATGCAGTGGTAATTAAGATCACAACATTTACACCTGTTCCGCCGGCATTATATATTGTTGGTGATGCAACAGATGGTGGTTGGTCTAATCCAGTTCCAACTCCTTCTCAACAATTTACCAGAATAGATGCGGTTTCTTACGGAATTGTAGTGAATATGACAGCAGGCAAGAGTTATTTATTCCTCCCATTGAATGGCGATTGGGGCCATAAATATGGTGGTGCAAGTGCATCAGGAGGTCAATTATTGGCAGATAATGCTGTTCCGGGTTCAAACACACCTGCTCCTGCTACTAGTGGCATGTATCAGATAGTTGTAAATTTCCAAACAGGTACTTATACAGTTACTCCATTTACTGCTACTATACCAAGTAATTTATATATTGTAGGAGATGGAACAGATGGCGGTTGGAATAATCCTGTGCCTACACCATCACAACAATTTACCAAAATCGATGCAGTTTCTTATGGTATCGTAGTGAATATGACAGCAGGCAAGAGTTATTTATTCCTCCCATTGAATGGAGATTGGACACATAAATATGGTGGTGCAAGTGCAACAGGTGGTGCATTGTTAGCTGATGGTGCTGTTCCGGGTTCAAATACACCTGCTCCCGCAACTAGTGGAACTTATCAGATCGTTGTTAATTTCCAAAACAATACTTATACGGTAACGCCTTATGCCGGGCCATTCCCAGTTCCAACCAATTTATATATTGTTGGTGATGCAACAGCAGGTGGATGGAATAACCCAGTGCCGGTACCATCACAACAATTTACAAGAATTAATACTTCTGATTTCCAATTAACAGTTGCTTTAACTGCAGGAAAAAGTTATGTATTCTTGCCGTTAAATGGAGATTGGACTCATAAATATGGTGGTGCTAGTGCAACCGGAGGAACATTATTAGCAGATGGTGCAGTTCCGGGTACAAATACACCTGCTCCCGCTGTATCAGGCAATTATTTGATTGATGTAAATTTCCTAACAGGAACGTATACGCTAACAAAACAATAACGTTTAGCTTATTTGATATAATAAAAAAGAGCAGTAATCATTTTACTGCTCTTTTTTATTTCTATAGTCACCATTTCATTGAATTAATTTTGTTGTGTATTAATATTTAGTCGGAATGAAAACTTATTTTAAATACACTTACTTTTTATTGTTCATAATTGTGCTTGGTTGCAGCAAACAAGATGCATCATCACAACCAACACCAGCACCAACACCAACCCCCACACCAACTCCTACGCCTACACCAACCTATATTTTTGCTAAAGGGGCTGATGTAAGTTGGCTGACACAAATGGAAGCATCGGGCTATAAATTCTATGATGCCAACGGAACACAGCAGGATTGTTTTCAGTTAATGAAAAATCTGGGAATGAATTCCATTCGCTTAAGAGTATGGGTCAATCCTTCTGATGGTTGGTGCAATACTGCCGATCTTGTTGCAAAAGCTATTCGTGCCAAGAACGCCGGAATGCGCATCATGATCGATTTTCATTACAGCGATTCCTGGGCTGATCCCGGAAAACAAACGATACCTGCAGCATGGGCGGGTCAAAATATCAGCGCATTGCAAACATCGGTATACAATCATACACAAACGGTTTTAAATGCATTAAAAACAAACGGCGTTACACCGGCATGGGTGCAGATCGGAAATGAGACCAATGACGGTATGCTTTGGGAAACAGGAAGAGCGTCAACGAATATGTCGAATTTTGCAGCATTGATCAATTCAGGATACAATGCAGTAAAATCTATTGACACATCGATACAAGTGATCGTACATATTTCTAACGGATACGATAACAGTTTATTCAGATGGATCTTTGACGGATTAAAAAATAACAATGCAAAATGGGATATCATTGGCATGTCATTGTATCCACCCACTGCAACATGGGCAACCTATAATGTAAATTGCCTTGCCAATATCAATGATATGATCGCCCGCTACGGAAAACCGGTAATGATCTGCGAAGTGGGCATGGATGTTAATTCTCCGGCAACTTGTCAATCTTTCTTAAATGATCTGATCAGTAA
>CAIKTE010000371.1 GCA_903830285.1 uncultured Chitinophagaceae bacterium
ATCAAATAGTATTGATTTAAGATTGTCAATTCCTCCAATTGATTTCCCAATAACATTAGCACTCATTTGCCTGTTTTGAGCCGTATCACAAAGCCTTTTATAAAGAGCATTTAAATCCTGAGGTTTGGACTGTTCTGGTTTAAAGTGTTTCTCTATTAACTCTTTCGATACTCCCTTCTTGGATAAGAGGAAGTTGTAGGCAAAATCAAATAATTCTTTGTTGGTCATTGTACTGATCTATAACCCAAAGATATTCAAAATCTTTGCGTTTCAGATAGATTTCCCTTTCATTTCTTGTCTAGTTCTCAAATTCTTGCTTTCTTTACATAACTAATTCCTTACCATCATGGCAAAACAAAAATCAGCACCAGCGAATATTCCGATTATCAGCGAAAATCAGGTTATTAAAACATGGGAGGTATCAGATCTTAAGCCTAACCCCATCAATCAAGAAATATACACTGATGATGATGTCGAAGATTTGGTGGAATCCATTTCGAAGAATGGGAATAAGATTCTTGTGCCACTTGTGGTTACACCAGCAGGAGTTATTATATCCGGCCACAGACGTTATCGCGCCGCCATACAACTTGGAATTACGCAACTACCTGCTATTGTTGAAGAAGTTGCTAAAAAGGACATGGAGTTCAGGATGATACAATACAACGTGTATCGCAGAAAGAGGTATTCCGAAATTTTAAATGAAATTGAAAAGCTTTATACATATTATGGGAGAAGCCAAGGACGAAGAACGGATTTAGAGGAATCCGGAGAAAAAATTGACCTTAACGCTCAGATTGCTAAAATTGTTGGATTATCACCAACGACCATGTCAAATCTTAGAACCATTAGGAACCACCATCCAGAATATATTGAAAAAATTGATGAGGGTAAAACCTCCATCGTAAAAGCGTTTGCTGCTTGTAAAGACAAAATAAAAGAAGAAATTAAAGAGAATGCTATCTATACTCCTATTCCAATGTTTTCTGATGACTATAAGATTTATAATAAGTCTTGTGAGGATATGTCTGAGATTGAGGATAACAGCATTCAACTCGTTTTTTGTTCACCACCCTATTACAGGATGCGGGATTATAAAGGTGGTAAGCGTGAACTTGGTCAGGAAAAGACTCCCGAAGAATTTGTGAAAAATCTTTCAACCGCTTTGAAAGATTGTTTTCGGGTTCTGAAGCCAGAAGGCTCCTTTTTCCTAAACATCGGTGATTGTAAAGTCAAAGGAAAGTCCATGAATATTCCTCATAAAGTATTAGCCTCACTTCTTGACCAACATAAGTATAATCATATTCAAACAATCATTTGGGAAAAGACAAATGCTACGCCTGTCCAAAATTTCAAATATCTTCAACCTTCCTACGAATTCATTTTTCACTTAACAAAAAGTATGGATTATACTTATAATGAAAGTATTGGCCGACCATTTTTATTATCCCATTTACCTCAGTATATAGAACAAGCGGAAAAAGATATTTCAAAAAGAAGAAGACCCTCTCACCCAATTTATGGTGAACATATTCCATTTGAATCAGGCATTCTTTATGATATCTGGACTCACCATGATTTCTTACAAACTCCATCATTTCAACAGATTAGTGAAATGTTGGATGATGACAAGGATGATCCACATCCAGCTCAGATGAACAGCATTGTACCGATTTTTCCTATTTTGTTAACAACGAAAGAGGATGATATAGTGTTAGATCCGTTTAGCGGATCAGGGACAACAGCGATAGTAGCACTTGAATTAGGTTGTAGATACAGGGGATATGAAATAAGTCAAGAATACTACAACGCTTCCGTAAAAAGATTAAACAAGTTTGGTGCTTGGGAAAAACCAATTGAAAAAGATTCATCCAAATGATAGATAATTCAAAGGTCGGTGTGTTAATTCCCTTAACATGGGA
>CAIKTE010000372.1 GCA_903830285.1 uncultured Chitinophagaceae bacterium
ATATGAAAAATTTGTTGTAATAATTTAAGACTAAATAAGAAAGATAAAGATTGAAGCCATTTATTTTTGAAATAATCATGACTTATTGAGTAATCATAAGCATGAATGCTGATATTCTTATTGATTTTTTTAAAATGTTTTTCAAATGACCAGTCGTCAAATATGCCTAATCCAATTAAAAGCTTTGTATTTTCAATTTGATTTCTGCTGATTATATATCCACCATCCCGGGTTTTCCTTCCTATTCTGATGAGGCTTTTAAGGAATACAGGTTGAATGAACTTTAAATTTATCGTCTGTGATTTCAGCATAAATTATTTTGTAAGTTTAATCAGCTTTTTAGCAATTAAGAATTTTACACCTAAGTTATTAAAAGAAGCAAGATGCCAGCCTAATATTATCAAACAGGATTTCGATAAAAGTAGTATAAGGTTAAGGTTTTGAAATAGCCTATTTCTACGTTATTTTCTTACATTTTTACATATACCATTTTCTTATCTTCTTCGGAGTAAGTCCGTTAATTAACGGACTTACTCCGAAGCGGGTACGAAGAAATCACGAAGAAAGGGACAGAAGGGTATCTATCGGGTGCTGATTTTTTTAGGGTGTCCCTATTCGTATAAATGTATTCAACCATAGTTTTATTTGTTTTTTTAGCTTATGCGGTAAATTGTAATTACTGCCCAGATCGATATAATTGTGCATGGGCGAATGATGATACATAGTTTCCTGTCCGCTTCCGAAAAATACGGTAGCAGGTTTTTGTAACGCTGCTGCTAATGTGGCGGTTCCGCTTGTTAAACAGTATAATCTTTTGCAGGATATAATCACGGAACAGAATTCCATTAAAGAAGGTGTTTCGATCCTGTCGGAACATGCAATGGTTAAATGACTTGCTTTCAAAGTCTTCATCTGATGGCTGATGGTCACCTTATTTTCGAATAACCAATTTTCTATGGGTTTACTGTTTCGCAGATCACCGATATAAGAAACATAATTAGGATCATATACAGAACTCTCCTTCAATGAAGTATTGACAGGTGGTTTATAATAGATCTCAGGTTCATGAAATCGTTTGCCGTCATCCATTCCATAGAGCAACATCATCTTGTCCAGTAGGTTTAGATTTGATGCTACATGATCCGGATAAAAAAATATCCCGGGTTCATTTGTAAATCCATCAACGAAAGGATTCATTTCCCAAATCAGTTTTCTGTAATCGGTATTTCTGAAGATGGACCTGTTTGAAATGTATACTTCATCGTAGCATCCTGTTTGTTTTGCAATGCGGGGAAGGTGGCTGTAAAACAAATGATCACCCAATCCCCCCTTTTGAATCTCAATGATTAATCTTTTCATCACAAACAGTTACAATATGAGGAATGCAATTTGCATAAAATATATCAAAATACATAATTGTATAAAATGCGCTATGCTAAATTATTTGCACAAGAGAACTTAAATTCACGCTTTAGCTTCAAGCGATTAAGGTTTATATTTGCATTTTAAACTGAATGGCATACAAAAAAGCGCAAAGCAGGTAAGAAGATGGGAAAATACAGTATCAAGAAAATTTTGAACAGGCTATTATGCAGGACTCCAAAGCTCTATGCTTCTTTGATACAAATTTTTAATGCTAAAGATCTCCGTCATAAATGTGTTTATCTTGAATATGTGAAAGCAGGCGACTATGTGATCGATGTAGGTGCGAATTATGGTATCATTACCTTATTGCTGTCGGATATCACCGGAAGAAAAGGGAAGGTATTCAGTTATGAAGCATTAGTTCCAGTGTTTGAAACATTGCAGAAAAATCTGCGAGCGCTGCGTTTTTATGATAATGTGTGTGCTTTCAATCTAGCTGTTTCAGACAGTAACGAAATGATCAGCATCACAGTTCCGGGAGATGATTTTGGTCAGGCTTCCATGAAAACACATCAAACAGGCTCCTGGCTTTTATCTGATAAAATCACTTCTTATCAATGTCAGGGAATACAATTGGATGAACATCTGAAAGGGGGGGCAAAGATCGATTTCATCAAATTAGATATTGAAGGAGCAGAACTGCTGGCGCTGAAAGGTGCTGTCGACATTCTGAAAAGATTCAAACCTGTTTTATATATTGAAATCTATAAAGGATGGACAAAGGAATTCGGGTATCACCCGATAGATATCTATCAGTTCTTGTACGAATTGGGATACAGGAAATTTATAGTTGAAACACCCGAAACTAAATTTGAAGTAAAGAATGCAGAATTAGAACTGGATCTAAATTGTTCTGCAGATATGATCTGCATCTTTGAATGATATCCTTCTTAAAAACGTTTGATCCATTTATCTCTGAACGCAAGTTCAAAAGCTATTTTACGTTTGAGGGAGCTACTTTTTTCCTGACGAAGAAATTGCTGTATTATTTTCTTATTGTCATCGGATAGATCATCCTTAAAATGCCTGTAAAATTCTTTTGCTAAAACGAGCTGATCGTCTAAAAACTTATTCTGAATAAAAGCAGATTTGAGATGATCGACCACTTTCAGTAATCTGCTTTTTTTTCTGTGATTGGCAAGCGAAACATTCTGCCCGTGTTTTCTATACAATATTGAAGGGGCGGACAGTTTGTTTACTTTCCCCATGCTGAAAGCGATCAATGCTATCCAAGTATCGTGATTAAAAGATCTGCTATTGGGTATGGTAGTAAACAATTCCCGCATTTTTACATTCATCAACACGGTACAACCTGCAACAAAATTTGCATACAATAATGTATTAAATGAGTGCTCATATTTGTCGAGCCCAAGTTCATTCAAAAAAGAATGGTTGATCTGCTTTTCTTCTTCATCGATCATCATCATATCCGAATAAACAATGCAGGGATGAATGCTACTGTCAAATTTCAGTAATTGCTGCGCAGCATGCTTTAATTTTTCAGGTAACCAAATATCATCCTGATCGCTTAAAGCAATAAAATGATCAGGGGCTGTTAAAGACACGGCTTTCTTGAAATTACCAACTACCCCCAACCTTTTCTCATTACTATATAATTTGATCAGGCTTTTTTCTTCATATTGTTTGAGGATCCTGAAAGTGCTGTCTGTAGAAGCATCATCGCATACAATGATCTCTGCAGGTTGCAGGGTTTGGGAAAGAATGGAATCGATCTGCCTGCCAATAAATTTTTCCCCGTTGCAGGTTGCCATTGCCACCGATATGGGAATATGATTTTTGTTTCTATGCGCAGTTGTTTCAGTCATTCAGTTACTGTTTACCCCTTATTGAATTCCGGATGGTAAGGATAAAATTAAGCACAAAAGTATTTTTAAAAATTATAAGCTGTATCAAAAAATACAGGCAGGCACAACTGAAAACGGATAGAATCAATGTATAAAGGGTTTCGGTAAGCAATGATCTGATAAATATAACAATGGGAAAGAAGCAAACAGCTGCCATCAAAGATTGAATGACCAGCCTGATATTGAAATCAACAGAAAAGAATTTTTGAATGAAATAAAAATATAAAAGAGTTACCACCAGTTCGGTCACAATATTTGCAATACTAGCGCCTTTTTCCTGAAGGATGGGTACGAGTATAAAATTGAGGATCAAACAGCAAAACACACCGGCCAGCATAGGATAAAATATTTCTTTGTTTTTTCCGGAGGGCACGAGGATCTGGAAAGAAAAGAAATGACCCAGTCCAACCAACAGCGGTAAAGCCGCCAGAATTTGCATGGAAGAGGAAGCAGTAGTGAATTGTTTTCCCGAGAAAACATAAATAAATTCAGGTGCCAATGCGGCTAATCCAAATGCAACCGGTATGGAAAAGAACACTAAAAAGTCGTAAGATTTTTTTAGTAATATTTTTGCTTCTTCCATTTTACCGTTTGCGATCTGGTTGCTGATCTTTGGAATTAAAATAACACCCATGGAGGTAACAAATGGCAAAGTGATCTTGACCAATTTTACGGAAGCAGTGTATAATCCAACTGCTTTTTCATTTGACAGAAAGCCCAACAGAACAGTATCTAAAACGGTATAAATGCTGGCAGCGATGCTGGCACTGAAAATGTAGATCAGTGGTTGCATGTGTCTTTTAAAATCAAGATCAATAAAATTCAGCCTTGTTTTTTTAAATACCAGTACAAATCCCAATACCTGATTGCCGAGGATAGAAAAAACGGTGATGCAAAGAAATTTTGCAAAGTCAGCCTCGGTCTTTACAAGTGTATACAAGAGCAGTAAGGATATCGTTTTGATGAGAATAGAACGAAGGGCTATGGCTTTGAATTCTTCAATGCCCGAATAGAACCAATCAGCGTAAGAGAAACTTAACACGATCAAAATACCTGCGATCAGATATAAGTTCCGCTCAGCAGCAAAAAAAGGAAATGCAAAAATGATGATACAATAGATAATCGAAAACACTAAACTGGTGATAAAAAATATGGAACTGATCTCTGTAAATACAGCAGCCAGTTTTTTTGGATCATCCCTGTGTTTCGCTGTTTCCTTGATACCGTAAATAGGGATTCCAATGGCTGCCAGCAGGGCAAAATATTGTGCGAATGAAATAACAAACTGCACTTTGCCGATCCCTACAGGGCCTAAAATATGTGATGCATACGGAAAGCTGAGTATCGGGAATAAGATATTTACAACGGAAAGTAATAAGTTATAGAAATAATTTTTTTTCAATGTGATGAGCCCGTTAAAATAATTTATACGACTACGATTTTCGATCAGAGAACCGCATTTAATTTTTGATCATGGTAATTTTAAGATTGTCGATCGACCAGGTTCTGTTACAAGTCTGATAGGCATAACTGCCTGCATCGCTGCAACTAAAAACAAATGATGAACCGCTGTGTAAAATAGTTTGTTCTATTTTATACATACTGGTTCCGTGAGCTGATGTGGACCATGCACAAGCACCGGGTAAATTTTTATCGGCAGCACCTGTCATTGCCGGAGAAAGCGCGGAACCATTACCCAAATTATTAGGATAGGCCTGTTGAACGGTTGGGTCATTCGAAAAACCGGTGAGCTTATAATCGTTGCCATCGAAAGTATATTTCCAAAGATCATTCCTCCACATGTCATGAATATACAGTTCGAATGAAACTGAAATAGCACTATGAACCGGCAAACCAGGAAGTGATATTTCTATGCTGGCATTATTAAATGTTCCCAAAACCGGATTATCATTGAACTTGACGATCTTGATATCATTCACCTGGCCATTTGCAACGTAAGAATATGTTTTTATCCCTTTTTGATCATAATCATCAAAATTATTTTCGTAAATGACCGTAAGTTGGGTAAGATTTTTAAAGCAGGATGTACAGCATAGCAGCACTAACAGGGCTAATAGCGATCCCCTTAACAAATTTATTCGCTTGATCTTTGAAAATACTGGCATCTCTACAAAAATAGCTTTTATCAGTTAATTACACCCAATGAAAGAAACTCTTTGGGTTTTCACGATCAAAACCGGATTTTATTTAAGATTTCAAGTATTTGCTCTTTTCATACCTTCGTCCCCATGCAAAACCTGCAGGTTAAAATAATCAATCAATCTACCAATGCTTTACCTGAATATGCCACTTTGGGCTCTTCCGGTATGGATATCCGGGCTTTTCTTCCTGAATCTATTCATTTAAAGCCTTTGCAACGTGAATTGATCCCAACAGGTTTATTTATTGAATTACCGCTGGGTTTTGAAGCACAGATTCGTCCTAGAAGCGGTTTGGCCATTAAACAGGGGATTACCTGTTTAAATTCACCAGGGACGATCGATGCAGATTACAGAGGTGAAATAAAAGTTATATTGATCAATCTTTCGAATGAAAATGTAACTATTCATAATGGAGAGCGTATTGCCCAGATGGTGATCCAAAAAGTGGATCAGATCGAATGGTTGCCTGTAAAAATCATTAATGAAACCCAACGGGGTGATGGCGGCTTTGGTCACACCGGAAAAAAATAAATTATGCGTACTATTCTTATTCTTTCTGTTTTTGCTGTCGCTGTTATTTCATGCCGGACTTCCAAAAAAGTTCAATCCATCGAATCGGTGATCGCCAAAAAAGATACAGCTCAAGTGGTGGTGATCAAAGAAGGTCCGAAAGTAGATTCAGTTGCCATCGTAAAAGATATACTGGAAAAAGTGATGCGTTCCAAGATAGATTTCAGCACTTTCAATGCTAAGATAAAAGTGGATTATGAAGGTGTAGAACAAAGCCAGAAAGCAACTGCTTATCTGAGTATCAAAAAAGACAGTTTGATCTATGTACAAATTGCCATTCCACCCTTTGGGGTTGTTGCCAATTTGCTGATCAATAAAGACAGTGTAACATTGATGCAGATCAAAGGACAAAAATCTATTAAATACAGAGCCATCAGTTATCTCCAGGAACAAACACAAATTCCTTTTGACTTTTATACTTTACAGGATATCCTGGTAGGGAATCCTGTTTTCCTGGACAGTAATGTGGTTTCGTATAAATCAGGTAATGCTCAATTATTGGTGATGATGGTAGGCGATCTGTTCAAGCATCTGGTAACATTAGATAAAACCGATTTTAAAGTATTGCACAGTAAACTGGATGATGTAGATGAATTAAGAAATCGTACCTGCGATATTACTTTCAGCAACTATCAAATGGTCAATAACCGACCATTTGCTACTTACAGATACATATCCGTTTCTGAAAAATCAAAACTGGATATTACACTCGATTTTAAAGAATACAGCTTTAACGATCCGTTAAAATATGTGTTCAGCTTACCTAAAAATTCCAAACGTAAATAATTTATCGGCATCTTTAGCGTTCATAATGATGCAATTCTCTTCTTTCTAATATTTCGACATGATCAAAAAGATGTTTTTACTGATTTTGCTTTTTTCTTTTGCCGTGATGCAGTCACCTGCACAACAGCAGCAGAGCAAAGATGAATTGCAAAAACAGAGGCAGCAATTGCAGAAAGAGATCGATGATTTGAACAATACATTAGAATCGGTACGAAAAAACAAAAAGCAATCATTAAGTCAGTTGGCCATTGTTCAGCGGAAAGTGGCGGTTCGTGAAAGGTTGATCAATAATATCAATCAGGATATTCATCGTATCGATGATAATATCTATGCAAAGGAATTGGAGAGAAATCATTTAAATAAAGAACTGGATACTTTAAAACAACGCTATGCACAAAGCATTGTGTTCGCATATAAGAACAGAAGCAGTTATGAATACCTGAATTTTCTTTTTTCGGCAGATGATTTCAATGATGCCGTTAAAAGGATGACCTATTTAAAAAGTTATCGTCGTTTCCGGGAAACTGAAGCACAGACCATCTTAAAAACACAGGAACTTTTACAGGAAACAATCGGTACACTGAACAGCAGTAAAACAGAAAAGAGCAAAGTGCTTTCCACGCAAAGTAGTCAACTGAAAGTGCTGGAGCAGGATAAAAAAGAAAAAGATCAGGTAGTAAAACAATTAAAGGATCAGGAAAAAGATCTGACTGCACAGATCAAAAAAAGAGAAAATCAACGGCAGAATTTAAAACGTGCTTTGGATGCAGCCATCCGACGTGAGATGGAAGATGCGATGCGTAAAGAAAAAGAACGTATTGCCAAACAGAAAGCATTGGATGAACAGAAAAAGGCAAATGCTTTAAACAATAAAACACAACCCGAGAATACTGAAAAAAATAATGCTCCTGCAAGAACAAAGCCTGCCGATAATGAGCCCATAACAGGTGTAACTACTGCCGGTGGAAATGCTAATCGCAGCTATAATGCATTGGAGTCAACACCTGACGGGTTGACCCGATCCATCAATTTTGAAAACAGCAGAGGTCAGTTACCATGGCCTGTTTCGAGTGGTTATCCTTCACATCAATTCGGCATCCATAAAATTGAGGGAACCAAATTAACCGAGAAGAATGATGGCATTTATATCGCTACACAAATTGGTGCGAATGTGAAATGTGTGGCTGATGGAGAAATTTCAAGTGTATTTGAAATAAATGATGCACAATCCGTATTGGTGAAACACGGTAAATATTTTACAAGCTATAGTAACCTCTCTTCAGTAGATGTTTCTAAAGGGCAAAAAGTAAGTGCAGGAACAGTGATCGGAAAAGTGGCGCCTAATTTTGATAATGCAGGTGAACTTATTTTTGAGATCGTTTCCGATAAAGGATTTGTTGATCCCGAAAGATGGCTAAAGTCTAGATGATAATAACATTAGAATACCTTATTAAAGGCTGTTTCATTTTGAAGCAGCCTTTTTATTTTCGGGTGTAAAAAACACTTATCTTTCATCATAAACGATTGAGAAATGAATCAGTATATTCTATCATTTGATCAGGGAACTACGAGCAGCCGTGCCATTGTGTTTGACAGGAACGGTGCGATCATTTCTGTTGCTCAAAAAGAATTCACTCAAATATTTCCTCAGCCCGGATGGGTAGAACATGATGCCAATGAAATATGGAGTACGCAATTGGGTGTTGCTGCAGAAGCCATTACCAAAGCAGGGTTAACGGTAAAACAAATCGCAGCCATCGGCATCACTAATCAAAGAGAGACCACTGTAGT
This sequence comes from uncultured Chitinophagaceae bacterium, assembly GCA_903830285.1. Taxonomy (GTDB): domain Bacteria; phylum Bacteroidota; class Bacteroidia; order Chitinophagales; family Chitinophagaceae; genus CAIQDX01. Next base: position 8,600 of record CAIKTE010000372.1, read on the forward strand.
GTGGGATAAAATAACAGGACAACCTATTCATCATGCGATCGTTTGGCAGGACAGAAGAACAGCAGATCTTTGTGACGCATTGAGAAAAGAAGGGAAGGATAGATTGATTCAGCAAAAAACGGGACTGGTGATCGATGCTTATTTCTCTGCCACCAAAGTAAAATGGATCTTAGATCATGTAGAGGGGGCAAGGGCAAAAGCAAATAATGGTGAACTATGTTTTGGAACAATTGATACCTGGTTACTCTGGAAATTGACCAATGGTAAAGTGCATGCAACTGATGTAAGTAATGCTTCGAGAACCATGCTGTTCAATATCCATTCTTTAAGTTGGGATGAAGAACTCTTGAAAATATTTGATGTGCCTGCTGCAATATTACCCGAGGTGCGCAGCAGCAGCGAAGTGTATGGCGAAACACAAAATATTTTAACGTCACATAATATACCCATCGCAGGAATTGCAGGTGATCAGCAGGCGGCATTATTCGGTCAAATGTGTACACAACCCGGGATGGTAAAAAATACCTATGGTACCGGTTGTTTCATGTTAATGAATACGGGAGAAAAAGCGGTGCCGTCCACCAATCATTTATTGACCACTGTTGCGTGGAAAGTGAATGGGGTTACACAATATGCTTTGGAAGGCAGTGTATTCATCGCAGGTGCAGTTGTGCAATGGTTGAGGGACGGATTAAAGATCATCCGTTCATCTGCAGAAGTGGAAGCACTGGCCAATGAAGTGGAAAGCAGTGATGGGGTATATGTTGTTCCGGCATTTGCAGGATTGGGTGCACCCTATTGGAATCAACATGCAAGAGGAACAATGGTTGGTATAACGCGGGGTACGACCGCTGCACATATGGCCCGCGCTGCATTAGAAAGTATCGCTTACCAAACAATGGATGTATTGAAAGCCATGGAAGCGGATTCTGGAATATCCATCAAAGAATTGAGAGTGGATGGTGGTGCAACAGCCAATAATTTACTGATGCAGTTTCAAAGTGATATTTTGAATTGTAAAGTAGTTCGACCTGTTGTTACGGAAACTACAGCATTGGGAGCTGCCTATTTAGCCGGGCTAGCAGTAGGTTACTGGAAAAACATGGAAGACATTCAGCAGCAATGGATGATGGAAAAAACATTTACTTCTTCTATGAAAAATGAAGAAAGAAATGAGTTATCCGATGGATGGAAGAAAGCGGTGACCGCTGCAATTAGTTGGACGAAATGAGAGAAGCTATTAGCTTTTAGCTGTGAGCTGAGAGCGCGAATAGAGTTGCCAACCTTCATAAGGTTGGCAACTCTTTAAAATAAAAAATACTAAGATATTTTTTGGAGATAGCAAGAATGAACAGAAATGAAATGCTGCAACAGATCGAGTCCACACAACAATGGGATATCATTATCATTGGAGGTGGCGCAACGGGATTAGGTGCCGCATTGGATGCAGCAGAACGCGGTTATAAAACTTTGCTATTAGAGCAATTCGATTTTACAAAAGGAACTTCCAGCCGATCTACAAAACTGGTGCATGGAGGTGTTCGTTATCTGGCACAGGGAAATATTAAATTAGTGGTGGAAGCTTTGAAGGAAAGAGGAAGATTATTACGTAATGCCCCGCATATCACTTCTGCACAATCTTTTATATTGCCCGTTTACAATGACCGGGATAAATGGTATTATGGCATTGGTTTAAAAATGTACGATATACTTTCCGGTGGTTTAAGTTTAGGCAAAACAAAAATCCTATCAAAACAAAATACAGCAGCATTATTACCATCACTGAAGTCAGAAAATATAAAAGGGGGCATTCAGTATTTTGACGGGCAATTTGATGATTCGCGATTAGCTATTGATATTGCTGCTACTGCAGTTCATTATGGTGCCACCGTTTTGAATTATGCCAAAGTCATAGGTTTCAAAAAGAAAGATGGAAAAATATTCAGTGTAGATGTGAGAGATGAATTGAATAATATCGAATATAATTTACGGGGGAAAGCGTTCATCAATGCAACCGGTGTTTTTACAGATGCGGTGATGCAGATGGATGAAGAAGATCAACCCGATCTGGTTTCTCCCTCACAGGGAATTCATTTAGTGATCGATAAAAAATTCTTCAACAGCGATCATGCATTGATGATCCCGAAAACAGATGATGGCCGTGTATTGTTTGCAGTTCCATGGCACAATGAAATTGTACTGGGAACAACGGATACACCTATTCATAAGATCTCGGAAGAACCCAAAGCTTTGGAAGAAGAGATCGAATTTGTAATTGGTCATTTTAACCGTTACTGCAATAATTCGATCCAACGCAAAGATGTGAAGAGTGTGTATGTAGGATTGCGTCCTTTGATCAAAAAAGGAGATGGAAAAAAAACATCCCTATTATCCAGAGATCATACGATTATCGTCACTAAAAGCGGCTTGGTTTCTGTGATTGGGGGTAAATGGACCACCTATCGTAAAATGGCAGAAGATGCAGTGAACAATGCGGTCTTTGTTTCTAAAATGGATAAGAAAGAATGCAATACAAAAACACTTCCTATTGGTGCCTGGGATTGGCCGATCGATAAAACAAATCACTGGTATGTTTATGCGAACAACGCAAAACACATCAAAGAGTTGATCAAAGAAAATGCTTTGTGGAGTGAAAAGTTGCATCCATCATTCTCGCATATCAAAGCAGAAGTTATTTGGTTTATCAGAAATGAAATGGCAATGACTATTGAAGATGTGCTGGCAAGAAGAACAAGGATCCTTTTCTTAGATGCACAGTCCGCAATAGACGCTGCACCCATGGTTGCCGAATTGATGAGGGTTGAAATGAAAAAGGATAATATCTGGAAAGAAGATCAGATCAATTCTTTTACAGCTCTTGCAAAACAATATTTACTTCAGTAACTTGTCTGTAATTATTAACCTAACGATTAAAAATTGTAACCATGACTGCATTTTTAGGAGAACTCATCGGAACTGCACTGCTTGTCACTTTGGGTGATGGAGTTGTTGCCAATGTTGTTTTACAAAAAACCAAAGGAAATGCCGGTGGACTGATCAGCATTACTGTTGGTTGGGCAATGGCTGTATTTGTATCCGTTCTTTCTGTTGCTGCTGCCAGTGGCGCACATCTCAATCCTGCCATTACTATAGCATTTGCGGTGCTGGGTAAATTTGATTGGGCATTGGTGCCCGTATATATTGCCGCACAATTACTGGGTGCATTTTTAGGAGCAGTGGTTGTTTGGTTAGCTTACCGTCGGCATTTTGATGCCACAGATAGTGCTGCAGATAAACTGACTGTTTTTTGTACGGGTCCTACTATCAGAAATGCAGCAAATAATGTAATGACAGAAGCCATCGGAACTTTTGTTTTGGTATTTGCTGTACTAGAAATGGTGGCTCCTGCCAGCAGTTTGGGCGCATTGAATGCATTACCTGTTGCATTGGTTGTATTAGCGATCGGATTAAGTTTGGGTGGGCCAACCGGTTATGCCATTAATCCTGCAAGAGACCTGGGCCCACGTATCGCACATGCAATATTGCCCTTGAAAAATAAAGGAAACAGTGATTGGGGATACAGTTGGGTTCCGATTGTTAGTCCCATTATCGGTGCTTTGATAGCCGCATTTTTATTTAAAGCCATCTCCTGATTATTTAAATGGACGTATAGCGAAATCATATTAAGTAGTCTGAAAAATTTTCTTTGATTTATTTTAGAGAAAACCCGTTGACAGAATTAAATGATTCACTGAAATATCAGCGGTACAACAGTCAAAGCCATGAAAAGCTTTACCTGTTCAGGTTCTAATGTGGTCAAGCCAATAGAAGTGTGGGAGCCAAACAGGCAAAAAAACGCAAATTGAAGCGGAAATTTAGGAGTTATCTTCATGACTTAGTGTTCGGCCCGTGTTCGACCAGTGTTCGACTGGTGTTCACCGAAGTGTTTCGATTGCAGAATCGTCAGAATAAGCAGAAACAGTCAAAAAAAATGTGTACAGGAAGTTCATTTTCAGCCCCTTTTTTCCTTCTTAGACAAAGAGGTGCTTTCATCTTTTGATGTGATTTTATACAATCTGAAACATTTCTGCCGAAGTTGCTGGTAGGCAGGTCTGTGTTCTATTTGTTTTTAAATTAGTTTAAATAGACAGCTTATGAAATTATTATTATTGATGCTCTCTTCATTTTTTTGCATTTCCCTGTTGGCGCAAACTCCTGAAGAAAATTTAAAAGCTAAGGGAATTGAATTGCCGGTCCTGCCCAAGCCAACCGCTAACTATGTAAATGCGGTCCGAACTGGTAATTTGATCTATTTATCCGGTAAAGGACCTTTGAACAAAGATGGTTCATATATCACCGGAAAATTAGGAAAGGAAGTGAGTATTGAACAGGGATATGAAGCGGCCAGATTAACAGCAATTATTCAAATCGCTGTTTTGAAAGATGTTTTGGGAGATCTAGGCAAGGTGAAAAGAATTGTAAAAGTGCTGGGTTTAGTGAATAGCAGTCCTGATTTTTATGATCAGCCCAAAGTGATCAATGGATATTCTGACCTGATGGTGGAAATATTCGGAGAAAAAGGAAAACATGCCCGTTCTGCGATAGGAGTAGCTTCCCTGCCCATGAATATTGCCGTTGAAGTGGAAATGATCGTAGAGGTGGAATAGCCATTTTCCAGTAATTAGGACTGCAAAACAGATAAACATAATTTCTTTAAAAAAAACTGTGTTTTTTGTTGAAAAACCTTCATGGTCTAAAGTCTCATTCCCTTACCTTTGCGGCCAAAATCGGGGAAATCCGGTTAAAAGAAAATCAATCATTTCGAAATTTTAAACAAGCAGATATATGGCTTCGAAAGGTAAAATTAAGCAGATCATTGGTGCCGTTGTGGATGTGCACTTCCCTAACGATAACACTTTGCCCGAAATTTACAACGCTTTGGAATTAAAAAGAGCGAATGGAGATATCCTCGTGCTGGAAGTTCAGCAGCATTTGGGTGAAGACAGTGTTCGTACAGTTGCCATGGATGGTACGGAAGGATTGGTTCGCGGCATGGAAGTGATCGATACCGGTAAAGCAATTGCAATGCCTACAGGAGAATTGATCAATGGTCGTTTGTTCAATGTTACAGGCGATGCCATTGATGGGTTGCCTCAGGTGAGTAAAGTAGGTGGTCGCCCGATCCATAACAAGCCCCCGTTATTCGAAAATTTAAGTACAGCAACAGAAATATTATACACAGGTATTAAAGTAATTGACCTGATCGAACCTTATGCAAAAGGTGGTAAGATCGGTCTGTTTGGTGGTGCCGGTGTAGGAAAGACGGTATTGATCCAGGAATTGATCAATAATATCGCAAAAGGTCATGGCGGTTTATCTGTATTTGCAGGTGTTGGTGAGAGAACCCGTGAAGGAAATGATCTGTTACGTGAAATGATCGAAGCAGGTATCATGAATTATGGTGATGCTTTCAAACATAGTATGGAAGAAGGCGGATGGGATCTTAGCAAAGTGGATATGGAAGGATTGAAAGATTCAAAAGCAACTTTCGTATTCGGACAAATGAACGAACCTCCGGGCGCACGTGCACGTGTGGCTTTAAGCGGATTGACCATTGCTGAATATTTTCGTGATGGAGATGGTACAGGAAAAGGACGTGATATCCTGTTTTTCGTTGATAATATCTTCCGTTTCACACAGGCAGGTTCTGAGGTATCAGCCTTGTTAGGACGTATGCCTTCTGCGGTAGGTTATCAGCCAACACTGGCCACTGAAATGGGATTGATGCAGGAACGTATCACTTCAACTAAAAATGGTTCTATTACATCAGTACAAGCGGTGTATGTGCCTGCGGATGATTTGACCGATCCGGCTCCGGCAACAACATTTGCCCACTTGGATGCGACAACGGTATTGAGCCGTAAGATCGCGGATCTGGGTATCTACCCTGCGGTAGATCCATTGGATTCAACATCTCGTATCCTTACTCCTTTCATCGTAGGGGACGTGCATTATGATTGCGCCAACAGAGTAAAATTGATCTTGCAACGTTATAAAGAATTACAGGATATCATTGCCATTTTGGGTATGGATGAATTAAGTGATGATGATAAAATGACCGTAGCACGTGCAAGAAAAGTTCAACGTTTCTTATCACAACCTTTCCATGTGGCTGAACAGTTCACAGGTTTAAAAGGTGTGTTTGTTGATATCAATGATACGATCAAAGGTTTCAATATGATCATGGATGGTGAAGTGGATGAATATCCTGAAGCTGCATTCAACCTGGTTGGTACCATTGAAGATGCGATTGAAAAAGGTAAAAAATTAATTGCTCAGGCAAACAGTTAAGAAAGTTCAAGGTTGAAAAATTTAATGTTCAAAAAGTTAGTTGAACATTGGATTTAACCTTAAACCTTTAAACTTTTTAAACTTTAAACATGACATTGGAAATATTAACTCCGGAAAAAAAAATATTCAGCGGTGAAGTGTATGGTGTTCAGTTACCGGGCATCACAGGTTTGTTTGAAGTGCTGGATAAACACGCTCCTCTGGTAAGTGCATTGGGAAAAGGGAATCTTAAAATCTTAAAGAGTAAAAACGATTTTGAGAACTATGCTATCCAGAGCGGATTTGTAGAAGTATTGAATAATAAAGCAACCGTATTGATCGAAGGTGCAGTAGCTGTATAGTCTTTTAAATTATTTACAAAGCCCTTTACGAAAGTAAGGGGCTTTTTTATTTGAGGATAATAAAAGCTATTTTTACGAAGCATCTTAATCTGATATGCTAAGTAAGATTATACTTTTCAGTTTATTTATACAATTATCATACTTATTGTATGCCCAAAACAATAAGCCATCTACTCTTTTTGTGACTGATCAACAGCAAAATTTTGCGCAATGGTTATATCAAAATCATCAGTCAGAACAAAAGAAACTTCAATCAATAATTGATCAGCAAAAATTAAACAAATGGAGTAAAGACCAAGCTGGAAACATTTCATTACTGTATGGCCTATCGCCTTCGGGTCTGCCAGATTATATCACAACAGCTTATTCAACTCCTGCTGCTGCAACAGTTGGCACAGACAAACTTTGGGAATTTGGAAGTATTGGATTAAACTTGAGTGGCAATAATTCGATACTCAAAAACAGACTGGCCATGTGGGATGGTGGCCTTGCCTCAACTACACATATAGAGCTTTCCGGAAGAATTACTGCAGGTGAATCAGGGATAGCTGTCAGCGGTCATTCAACATCTGTTGCAGGCATCATGATCGATAAAGCCATCAACCCTGGTGCAAGAGGAATGGCATATGGGTTAGAAGGAATAATATCATACGATTTCTATAATGATGTTGCTGAAATGGCTGCAGCTTCATCCAATTTATTATTTTCCAATCATTCCTACATACATATTTGCGGTTGGAATTATCGAAATACGAGTGATCCTTCAGCTTCACCCAGGTGGGAGTTTTGGGGTGGGCCAAATGATACTGAAGATTATAATTTTGGTTATTACAACAGCCTTTGCCGTAATGTTGATTCCATTGCTTTTAATGCGCCATTCTATACTATTGTTAAAGCAGCCGGAAATAACAGAACTTCTAATGGTCCGGCCATTGGGGATAGTTATTGGAGAAGGGATAGTAGCGGTAACTGGATACAAATTGCACATCGCGATGCATACATCAGCAGCAATGATGGTTATGATATCATATCCATTTTGGGTAATGCAAAAAATATCATAACAGTGGGGGCAGTATCACTTATTCCAAATGGGTATACACAAGCCGCAGATGTAAAATTAGGAAGCTATAGCAGTTGGGGACCATCAGATGATGGGCGAATAAAGCCAGATATTGTTGCACCCGGTGAAAATATATTAACAGCTTCAGCTGAATCGGATAGTTCATATAATCTTTTTGGCGCGACATCTGCTGCTACTCCTGTAGTAACAGGATCATTGCTTTTGTTGCAGCAATTACAATATAATATTTCCAAAAGTTTTTTGCGTGCTTCAACCATTAAAGCATTGGTAGTGCATACTGCAAATGAAGCCGGCACAAGTCCGGGGCCTGATTATATGCATGGCTGGGGATTATTGAATGTGGAGAAAGCCGCAAATGTTATTAGTAATCAAGATTACAGTCATTTATTATTTGAACATAGGTTGATGCAGGGAACCGATACAAGTTTTAAAGTGATCGCTTCAGGTAATGGGTCTTTGATATTTACGATTTGCTGGACCGATCCTCCGGGAAATGTGGATGCTGTGAATTATAAAAATAACCGCAGCCCTAAATTGGTAAATGATCTGGATATTTCTGTATCTGATGGCAACAGTGCATTTTTACCATGGGCATTAGATGCAACAAACCCGGCTTTGCCTGCAACACAAAGAAATAATACTGTTGATAATGTTGAGAAGATTGAAATACCTGATGCTGTTGCAGGAAAAGAATATACTGTAAGGATCAGTCATAAAGGCACGCTCAGAAATGGATTTCAGGATTATTCATTTGTTGCAAGTGCTGTGAATGGAGTAAAAACTACAGATAAAAATCCAATTGGTTTAATTGTTCTCCCTAATCCTGCAACTAATAATTGTATGATCAGATTTAAACCACTAAATAATAGCAATGTTATTGTATCCATACTTGGGGAAAACGGACAAAAAATAAAACAAGAAGCTATTGCCGCAACATTTCCAATAACCAATTACCCGATGAATATATCTTTTTTACATAAAGGAGTTTATTTTATCAGCTTGCAACAAGCTAATAAAATCAGCACTGTTAAGATGGAAAAATTGTAAAGCTTTTCTTTATTTAAAGATCTTGATATTATCTCAACCTATCCACACTCTTCACCAGCTTTTCATCTTTCCAGATATTTCTTGCAGCAAAAAATAAAATGAATGGAATGGCAGCAGGAATAACTGATGTAAGATCGTAACTGCTTTCTGCCTGAATAAAGCTTTGCGTTTGCCAGTAATACAAAAGCAATGTGATGATGGATAATAGCAAGGCCGCGATCGTGATCTTTAATTGCAATTTTCTGTTCTTAAATAAGAAAATGCTGATCAACGCGGCAAAGGCAACTCCTGTGGTACAGATGATCAACAAAATATTATAAGTGCCGGGCATGAATACAACAGGTTTAGGTACAATATCTTTTATGCGATGCCCGCTATAAAATGAAGTCTTTAAAGAAAGAAGACCTAATGCACCGGCAATCAACAGCCATAATGTTTGAATACGTTGTATCATAAAAAGAGTTTAAGAAGTTTAAAAGGTTCAAAAAGTTTAAGAGGTTAATGAAGTCAACTTTGATTTTTTAAACCCTTAAAACTTTTTCGAACTTGATTCTATCCCAATTCCGGATATAAAATAAACTGACTCATAAATTCATTCACCTCTGCTTTTGTTTTTGATAAAACCGCTACATCATCTGCACTCATCAAAGCCGTATCAATTACATTCACTACAAATTCCATATGCTCTTCTTTGAAGCCTCTGGTGGTAATGGCTGCCACACCAAAACGAATACCTGAAGTTACGAAAGCACTTTTATCATCGTATGGTACCATGTTTTTATTTGCGGTAATATCAGCATGGCCTAAAACTTGTTCGGCTTTTTTACCGCTGATATTTTTATTTCTCAGATCGATCAGCATTAAATGATTATCAGTTCCATCGCTGATTATTTTATACCCTCTGTTCAGAAAAGCTTTTGCCATGGCTTGTGCATTGCTTTGAACCTGTTTTGCATAAACAGTAAATTCGTCTGTAAGGATCTCACCGAAGGCAATCGCTTTTGCGGCAATAACATGTTCCAATGGTCCGCCCTGAGTACCCGGAAATACAGCCATATCGATCAGGTTGCTCATCATGCGGATATTCCCTTTCACATCTTTCAATCCGAATGGATTTTCAAAATCTTTTCCCATCATGATCACGCCACCACGAGGACCGCGTAAGGTTTTATGAGTGGTGGATGTTACAAACTGGCAATATTCAAATGGAGAACTCAATAAACCCTTAGCAATTAATCCGGCAGGATGTGCTATGTCGGCCATTACAAAAGCACCTACTTCATCAGCAACTGCTCTTATTCTTTTATAATCAATATCCCTGCTATAAGCACTGGCTCCACAAATGATCAATTTTGGTTTTACTTCTCTGGCTTTTGATTCCAGCATGGCATAATCGATCAAACCTTCTTCTCTGGTCACAGTATAAAAATGAGGCTTGTATAATTTACCGCTGAAATTTACAGCCGAACCATGCGTTAAATGTCCGCCCATGCTTAGGTCTAATCCCAGTATTGCATCACCCGGTTGCAAAATGGCCAGCATTAAAGCTGCATTGGCCTGAGCCCCGCTATGAGGTTGTACATTGGCATATTCAATATGAAAGATCTGTTTGAGACGGTCAATGGCCAATTGTTCGGTTTGGTCAACAATTTCGCAACCGCCATAATATCTTCGGCCCGGGTATCCTTCGGCGTATTTATTGGTCATTACACCACCCATTGCCTGCATCACTTGTAAGGAAGTAAAATTCTCAGAGGCGATCAGTTCAATACCCCTTCTTTGTCTTTCCAGTTCTTGTTTAATCAGGTCAAATACCAAATGATCTCTTTGCATGTAAATTATTTATAAAATGAATGATGTTTACCCTTGATAATTCGCCGCAAAAATAGCAGTTCATATGCAGGTATCCGCTTTTTGCCAAAAGATGTTTTACACCTAATTAATCCACATATAACCCTATAAAAAAACTTTTTACTACTTTCACGCTCCCTAATCAACGTGTAAGAACAACACATTGACAGGGAAACAGAGGTAAAGAACAGTAGCGTTCATCAAAACAGCAGTCCGTAAATGAAAGCAATTATTCCTGTAGCAGGAGCCGGTACAAAATTAAGACCGCATACATATACACAGCCTAAAGCTTTAATACCCATAGCCGGTAAAACCATTTTAAGTTTTATCGTAGATCAGTTGCATGAAGCAGGCATCAACGAATTTATTTTTATTGTGGGCTATTTAGGCGAGAAGATCCAGGAATATGTAACACAAACCTATCCCAACCTCACAACGCATTTTGTGTATCAGAATGAAAGACAAGGAACGGGGCATGCCATCGAACTGGCTAAAAGCATTGTTGGTGAAGATGAAGTATTCGTTACCCTTGGTGATACCATTTGCGAATACGATGTAAAAGAAGTGATGGACAGTCCCTATAGTATGCTGGGTGTAAAAAAAGTGGATGATCCCCGTCATTTCGGTGTGGCCGATATCGGGGCAGATGGTTTTATTGAACATGTTGTTGAAAAGCCATCTATTCCCAAAAGCAATATGGCATTGGTAGGGTTATATAAAATAAAAGAGACGCATTTTTTGTTTGAGTGCCTGCATCATTTATTCACACAGAATATCACTACGCAGGGTGAATATAATTTGACCGATGCCCTGGATTGTATGATCGCACGAGGGGCGAAATTCCAATCCTTCAAAGTAAAACATTGGTTCGATTGCGGAAAGAAAGAAACATTATTGGAAAGCAATGCAACGCTCTTAAAAAAATTCGGTGGTAATGTGATCGACGGACATGATTTTAAAGATACCATCATCATTCCTCCTGTGAGTATAGCTGCTGGTTGCGATATTTCTAATTCTATCATTGGTCCGCATGTGGCCATTGGTGCCAATACTACTATAAAACATTCTATTGTTCGTGACAGCATCATAGGTTCTTACACGAATCTCTATGAAGTAGTGCTAGATAATTCTCTTATCGGCAGTGATGCTTCTGTAAAAGGCTTAAGTCGCAGTTTAAATATTGGTGATAATACAGAGATTGATTTTGGATAATAGTTGATGGAAGTTTAGCATTGAAATGACTATGAACTTAGTTATTTTTTTCTCCAATGAGATGGTTTTGCTTTTTGATGATATAAGCCATTTACAATCTCATAGTTTCCATTGATAGAATAAACAAACATGTAAGGAAATTTACCAAGCTTTATTCTTCTTAATCTTTTTGTAAGTTTTGAATAGTTATACGGACTTATTGAAAGCTTTTCTAAAGCCTGATAGAATTTGGAAAGAAAGTTTTGGCTTACTACATAAGAAATCCCTGAATAATAATTAAAAGCATTTTCAAAATCAAGCATTACTCTTGGATGCAGAAGTAGTTCGAAGGGCTTTGATCTTTTCATCCATCTTCTTTTTAAATTCTTTATAAGGAATGGCTTTTACTTTCCCAGTTTCGAGGTCTGCTACTCTTTTATCAAGTTCTTTCCATTGTTCGGGTGTCAGGTCATCTTCAGCCAGATAATTATCATCCCAGTCCAAATTTTCCTGCAAAGCATAGTACAATTCTATCTTTTTCTTTTTAGGAAGTTTAAGGATTTCTTCAATTATCTTACTCATGTCAGGTTCTTTTTCTAAAATTAGTATTTAATATTGAATCATAAAATGCCGGATATGAAATTTTCGAATCGAATAACCGAACTATTCAACATCAATTATCCCATCATTCAGGCCGGAATGATCTGGGCCAGCGGATGGAAACTAGCGAGTGCCGTTAGCAATGCAGGCGGGTTGGGATTGATAGGTGCGGGTAGCATGTATCCTGATGTTTTAAAAGAACATATCATTAAATGCAGGGTTGCAACAGATAAACCTTTTGGTGTTAATCTTCCATTATTATATCCGGATATCGATCAACATATTCAAACCATCATCGAACTAAAAGTACCGATCGTTTTTACCAGTGCAGGCAATCCAAAAACTTGGACAAATATTTTAAAACAAAACGGAATTAAAGTAGTGCATGTAGTGAGTAGCAGTTTGTTTGCCCAAAAAGCAGAAGCAGCAGGCGTGGATGCAATTGTTGCCGAAGGTTTTGAAGCAGGAGGACATAACGGCCGCGAAGAAACAACAACTATGGTTTTAATTCCTGCGGTGAGTGATGCCGTGAAAATTCCTGTGATCGCTGCAGGCGGCATTGCTACAGGAAGACAAATGCTGGCTGCCATGATCCTGGGTGCAGATGCTGTACAAATAGGAAGCCGATTTGTGTGTACGCCGGAAGCTTCATCGCACATGAGTTTCAAAGAAGCGATCATTCATGCGAATGAAGGAGATACCATGCTGAGTTTAAAAAAAGTGGTACCCGTTCGTTTATTGAAGAATCTTTTTTTTGATAAAGTGAAACAAGCTGAATTGCGTGGTGATGATGTACAACAATTAAAAGTGCTATTAGGAAAAGGCCGCGCCAAAAAAGGGATGTTTGAAGGGGATCTGAATGAAGGAGAATTGGAAATAGGTCAGGTAAGTGCTTTGATCAAAGAAATAAAACCTGCAGCTGAAGTAGTGAAAGAGATCTGGAATGATTTTGAAAATGCTTTGCAGAAACCGATTTAGTATTTCTCGCAACGACGCGAAGGCGCAAAGAAAATAGAACACTAATAATTCGGATGAAACTGATTTCCGCAGATTTTTAAATAATATATTTTTATGAATTTAGAATCTTTAAACGATTTGCCGGATTGGGATGAAGATGATTTCTCAAAATTTGAGGAGGAAGGTGAAGATTGGAAACCAAAGCCAACAAGAGAAGCCTGCAAATTATTGTACAAACAATGGCAGCAAATTGTTTTGATGCTGAATGGTGCATTTGAATCAATGAATATAGAAGATGAAATGGGATCTCCAAAAGAGTATTGGGAAGATTATAAAGGAATGATTTTGGGTGATGCTTTTCAGGTCGCAGTAAAGATTAAAAGTTCGGAATCTGGAGAATTGTATATGATCAGAATGGAAAATGCAAGTATCATTCGTAAGAACGCACAGTTCATTGCTTCATCTATATTAGTGATGAGTAAAGAAAATCAAATTGACAAAGAACATGGCGAAGTAATCAGAGCGGAAATCGACAAGTTCAGAGAGCTTTTTAAAAAATGGGTTTCAACTTTTGAAAGGGATGAGTTTGAAGATGAGTGGGGATTATTTATCTAATTTCATACAAAGAAGGATTTGGAACAAGAATTACCTGACTTTCCTACAAACAGAAAAAAATGAAATAAAAAGGCGATTACATAATAATCGCCTTTTACAAATAAACTATTCAACCAATAAACTGATCAACTTTTCCTCACCGCCCATTTCCACATTTCTTTCCAGGTAATTTTTTTGCCGTACATTAAAATACCCGTCCTATAAATTTTTGCAGCCACCCAAGTGGTTCCTAAAAATCCTACGATGAGTAAACCCATGCTTAATAATAATTCCCACAAGGTTACACCTTCGGGTATGCCATGAGCTATACGTGCCATCATTACAATAGGTGATGTTAAAGGAAATAAGCTTCCAAAAACGGCAAGTCCACTGTTGGGTTCATTTACTGCTTTGGTCATAATGACGATCGCAAAAATGATTGGCATAGTGATTGGCAATAATAAACTCTGAGCATCCTGAGGATCTTCATTGACTGCACTTCCAACTGCTGCAAATAAAGAGCTGTATAATAAATAGCCGCCTAAGAAATAAAATATAAAACAACCAATGATGAGTGTAAAATTGATTTGGTGCAAACTGTTCATTAGTTCACTCATACCACCGCTATCTTTCATAGCCTGCGCTGCCTGTGCAGCCTGCATTCCTGCGGGTTGAATGGGTTGCCCCTGCATTTGGTGCAGCATATCAGGAAATATTAAGGGCAGTAATAATTGTAAACCAACAACAATTAATATCCAGATGATGAACTGAATTAGACCAACAGCACCAATACCTGTGATCTTTCCCATCATCAATTGAAATGGTTTTACACTGCTTACGATCACTTCGGCAATGCGGTTCATTTTTTCTTCCATCACACCGCGCATTACCATTGTTCCGTAAATGAAGAGAATGATATAGATCAAGAATCCGGAAATATAACCTACCGCATAACTGAGTCCTGCTTTGGTATTATCATCTGTTTTGCCACTGATGGTCGCAAATTTTATCCTGTTATTATTATGCTGGATACTATCTAATTGAGCTTTTGAAATATTGAGCGACAATAACCTTTTTTCTTCCAATACATCATCCAGTCTTTTCTGGATTTTTTCCCGGGTCATAATGCCGATGGCTTTGCTGGACTTCAATTGCAAAGAATCTTTCCCCATTAGGTTATATGTGGAAGGGATATATATATAACCATCGTATTTTTTTTGTTCCAGCGCTGTATTTAATGAAGCTATTGTTTCATTCTTTATCACGTCAAAAGCAATATCATCTTTTGAATTCATTTTTCCGTTCAAAATATTTGCTTCATCTGCGATCGCTATATGGAGATTATCATTTGTTTTGACAGAGAAATAAATGATCATCGCATAAAAAACAAAGATCAATAAAGGCAAAAGGATCGTAGTAAGCAAAAATGTTTTTTTCTGTACTCGGGTAAGGAATTCTCTTCTTGCAACCAGGAAAATCTTATTCATACAAATATTTTGATATTAACTGATAATATTTTTTATGCCCCAACTTTTTGAAATGCCCTCGATACTGCTCTTGTTCCTTCTACTAACTGAATGAAAATATCATTCAGCGAAGGTAGTATCTCATTGAATCCTTCAACAGTCACACCTTGTTGCAGGAAGAATTGCAATACATCATTGCTTCTGTAACTCTCTTTTATTTTTACCGTGAACGCATTTCCTTTTTGATCAACCAATTCAAAAGATTCATGCATGTTGTTTGCGGGTAGTTCACGTAATTTGATACTGAATTTATTTTCTTTGAATTGTTGTTTTACATCTGCAACAGTACCATCTAAAATTTTCTGGCCAAGGTTCATCAGCACAATATGATCGCAGATCTCTTCCACCTGTTCCATACGGTGTGTACTGAAAATAACGGTACTGCCTCTTTGCGCTAGTCCATAAATTTCATCTTTGATCAAATTGGCATTTACCGGATCCAGTCCACTGAAGGGTTCATCCAGAATAATTAATTTAGGTTCATGCAATACAGTGATAACAAATTGTAATTTCTGACTCATCCCTTTACTCAGATCTTCTACTTTTTTATTCCACCAACTTTCCATTTCCAATCGCTTGAACCAAAACTTTATTTTCTCCATTGCCTCTGCTCTGCTCAGACCTTTTAATTGTGCCAGGTATAAAGCCTGTTCTCCGATCTTCATTTTTTTATACAAGCCCCGTTCTTCAGGCATATAACCGATCTTGATGATATCGTTGATAGGATCGAACTTTTTTCCGTCTAAAATTATTTCACCACTATCAGGATAAAATATGCCCGTGATCATTCTCAGCAATGTTGTTTTACCGGCACCATTAGGTCCGAGTAATCCAAAGATGCTGCCTGTAGAAATGTTGAAACTGATATCATCTACTGCTTTTTGTGTAGCATAGTATTTTTTCAGGTGCTGTAGTTCCAGAATATTATTCATGTTTTTGACGATTGAAATTCATTACAAAACTGCAAACTGTATCAGGCTGATTTTGTAAAGATTGATTATTTAGTAGCAACAGTAACTTAAATATTACAGAAGGGGGTCTGTAATTCTTTGCATTTTACGCAAAAATTCCTTTCAAATATAGGGTCCTTTGATTTATTTAACGTGATAGCACCCGAAATTAATCACTTTATAAGGAATTGATCTTTTCTGCAATGATATGGGCCACTCTTTCTCCATCCATGGCAGCACTTACAATGCCACCTGCATAACCGGCACCTTCGCCGCAGGGGAAAAGGTTTTTGAGCTGTGGATGTTCTAAAGTATCGGCATTTCTCGGAATACGAACAGGAGAGGAAGTTCGGCTTTCTGTTGCAACAATAATGGCATCATTAGTGTAATAGCCGCGCATTTTTTTACCGAATGATTGCAGGGCAGACTGCAGGCTTTTTTGAATGAAAGAGGGTAATACAGTTCGCATATCACCGGATATGATTCCCGGCAAATAACTGCATTCAGGTAAAGTGGATGAAATTTTATTATTACAGAAATCTGCCATTCTTTGTGCAGGTGCTACAAATTTTCCACCGCCGGCACTAAATGCCTTTTGCTCGATGGATTGTTGAAAATGCATTAGGGTTAAAGGTGTAGGGTGTAAGGATAAAGAAGAATGTTGAATAGCCTCTTCCCTTAACCTTATACCTTCAACCTTACGCCTTTTAAAATAGTCTACCGTGTCTTTCATTTCAACTGTTACCACCATTCCACTATTGGCAAATGGATTATCCCTTTTGGAAGGACTCCACCCGTTTACGACTAATTCATTAGGATTGGTTGCGGCTGGTGCAATAATGCCGCCGGGGCACATACAAAAACTAAATACACCTCTCTCATTTACCTGTTCCACCAAACTGTAGGAAGAGGGTGGTAAATGTTCATCACGCAGCGCACAATGATATTGAATGGAATCAATTAAAGTTTGTGGATGTTCTACCCTTACGCCTAATGCAAATGACTTTGCTTCGATGAGAATATTTTTTTGATACAGTAATTCATAAACATCTCTGGCAGAATGACCTGTAGCTAAAATAACAGCATCGGCAAAAAAGGAATCTCCGTCAGCCGTTTTTATACCTTTCAGTTCATCCTTTTCAATGATGAAATCGTTTACCTTTTTTTCAAACAAGAACTTTCCGCCACAGGCAATGATCTGTTCACGCATGGCAGTAATGATATGCGGTAATTTATTGGTGCCGATATGTGGATGTGCTTCGTATAATATCTTTTCTTCGGCTCCAAACTGAACAAATAAATTCAGGATTCGGTTGATATCGCCACGCTTTGAACTTCGGGTATATAATTTCCCGTCGCTGTAAGTACCTGCACCCCCTTCACCAAAACAATAATTGCTTTCGGGATTGATGATGCCGTCTTTATTCAATACCGCCAGGTCTCTTCTTCTGGCTCGTACATCTTTTCCTCTTTCTATAATGATGGGTTGAATTCCTTTTTCTAAAAAACAAAGTGCAGCAAATAACCCTGCAGGGCCTGCACCAACAATGATCACTTTTTTGTTTGAATGATCAACTTCTTTGAAAGAAATTCTTTCGATTTCTCTTTGATGAAAGGGTTCATCAATAAAAGTTTTCAATGTAAGATTGATCCAAACCTGTTGCCGGCTTCTGGCATCAATGGATTGTCTGGTTTTATAAAAACCTGTAATGGAAGATTCAGTAACCCCTGATGTTTGTGCTAAATATCTGCGAATAGCAGTATTGTCAGAAGCCTCTGCAGGTTTCAATTTTATTGAAATATCTTTTTGCATGTTGGTAGGTATTTATCCTATAAAACATTGACCAATTGTTAGAAAGGAAGATCATCCACTGCATCGGCAGGAGGCGCATCAGGAACAAAATCAGGGGCATTATTCTGTTCTCCCAATTTTACCGATTCCATTCTCCAGGCATCTAAATTGGTGATATAATTTTCTTTGCCGTCTTTCACCCACTTGCTTCCTTTTAAATTAAAGAGCACTTTTACTTCCTCGCCTATATTGAATCTGTCGGGCATGGCGGTTTTGTCTTGTACGCATTGAAATTTTACATAATTGGTAATCGCACGTCCGTTAATATCTTCTGTCTTTTCGACTACAAATTCTCTCGTTTTAAAAGTTTCTGTGCGTTGAACAATATCGAATTTGGCAACTAATTTTCCTGTGATTTCGTAACTCATATTTTCTGTGTTTGAACAGTAAAAGTAGTTCTTTAATTTTTTTTCAGCTTCAATTAAAAATCAGATGATTTCTTTCTACAATATTGTATCTTTCATCTCCCGCCCTAACGAATTATGTTAAGAAAAACCATTACATATTTTCTGTCACTTTATGCATTGATGGTCGTTGCTGTTTGTAATGCACAAACAGCTGTTATAGAATTCACCAATTATAAGATTGAGAATACATTAAAGCCTGACAGCAGTCTTTTGAAATTATTAATGCCTTATACCGACAGTGTTCATAGATCGATGAATGCTGTGATAGGATTTTCAATTAACGGGATGGTCAAGAAGCAACCCGAAAGTGCACTTGGAAATTTTATGGCTGATTGTATGAAGCTGATGGCCGAACTAAAATTCAATCAGAAAGTAGATATCGCTTTTGTGAATTACGGAGGAATGAGATCTTATATTCCGAAAGGTGAGATTTCAATAGGGAAAATATATGAACTGATGCCTTTTGATAATCTGATCGTGATACAAAAATTATCGGGTAAGATCCTGCAACAATTTCTGGATAAAATGGCAAGCAGGGATGGTTGGCCTGTTTCGGGATTAACCATGTCGATCAAAGACAAAAAAGCTACCCATGTTTTGATAGATCAAAAACCATTGGATGAAAATGCCATATATGTGGTTGCCAACTCTGATTATATTGCCAATGGCGGAGATGATTGTGAAATACTTCGTGCAGTACCTAAGATCAATATAGGATATCTCTACCGCGATGCTTTGATCGAATATATTGTTTCGTTGAACAGACAGGGAAAAACAATTGATGCAAAAACTGATAACAGAATAGTATATGCAAATTGACAGAAGAAAATTCATCCGACAAAGCTCTTGGGCAGGTGCTGCATTGATTGCATCTTCTGTATTGCCGAATGCTGTATTTGCGGAAAGTGAGTCCGATCATATCTGCATATTACATACCAATGATACACATAGTCAATTAGAGCCTTTCCCTATGGACGGAAGTAAAAATGCAGGTCTGGGTGGTGTAGCACAAAGAGCAGCACTTATTAAACAAATAAGAGCCGAAAATGCAAATGTTTTGTTACTGGATGCCGGTGATATCTTTCAGGGAACACCCTATTTTAATTTGTATAAAGGTGAACCGGAAATAAAAGCCATGAGCATGATGCAGTATGATGCGGCAACGATGGGAAACCACGATTTTGATGCAGGAATAGAAAATTTTGCAACACAAATTAAACATGCTAACTTCCCAATCATTATCTGCAATTATAATTTCAGCAATACTGCAATGGACAACAAATTTATTCCATATAAGATCTTTCAAAAAGGAAAACTAAAGATCGGAGTATTAGGAGTTGGAATAGAATTAAAAGGATTGGTTGCTGAAAATTTATATGAAAAAACTGTTTATCAGGAACCCATCGAATCTGCCAATAGAACTGCGGAAATTCTCAAAAAGAATAATTGCGATCTCATTATTTGTTTGTCACATCTCGGCGATAAATACACGGAAAATAAAGTAAGCGACGAAATACTGGCAAAAGAATGTTTCGACATAGATTTAATTATCGGCGGACATACCCATAAATTTTTTGATTCCCCTAAAATTTACAGAAATCAAAGAGGTGGTGATACCGTTGTAAATCAAGTGGGATGGGGCGGAATAGCGCTTGGTAGATTGGATTATGCACTTGTCCGATCGGAAAAGAAAAAGTCATTAAAGACCCATACTGTTGTTATAGGGGAAAAAACAAGAGAATAAAAAATTTTTTTTTCAAC
>CAIKTE010000373.1 GCA_903830285.1 uncultured Chitinophagaceae bacterium
AAAGCCAATATCTCCTGAGCCACAAACAAATGCCGCAGATAGGCTTTTGAATAATAATTACTGATAGATGATGTAATGCCGTCATCAATGACAGAAAAATCGGTTGCCCATTTTTTATTGCGGATATTGATCACACCTTTGCTGGTGAATAACATTCCATTTCTTCCGTTACGGGTAGGCATTACGCAATCAAACATATCAACACCCAACGCAATTCCTTCGAGGATATTCCATGGTGTCCCTACACCCATTAAATAACGTGGTTTATCAACAGGTAAAATATCACAACACAATTCGGTGAATTCATACATGGTTTGCTCAGGCTCGCCTACACTTAATCCTCCAATGGCATTGCCTACCGCATTCTTTGATGCGATATAAGAAGCCGATTCGGTACGCAGATCTTTGTAAGTACTTCCCTGTACAATCGGAAATAAATTTTGAGTATAGCCGTATTTGTCTGGTGTTTCTGCTAATCGGTTACAACATCTGTCTAGCCAGCGATGAGTTAATTCCATACTTTTTTTTGCATATGTATAATCACTTGGATAAGGCGGACATTCATCAAATGCCATGATAATATCTGCACCAATGACCCTTTGAATATCCATCACCCGCTCTGGCGTAAATAAATGCCTGCTTCCGTCAATATGCGATTGAAACATCACACCTTCTTCTTTGATCTTTCTGTTGGCCGCTAAAGAAAAAACCTGATAACCGCCACTGTCAGTTAAAATTGGATGATGCCATCCATTGAATTGATGCAATCCACCGGCAGCTTCCAACACTTCCAATCCCGGACGTAAATAGAGATGATAGGTATTACCCAGTATGATCTGGGCATGGATATCTAATTCCAATTGTTGCTGTGTTACAGCTTTCACACTACCAACTGTACCAACCGGCATAAAAATAGGCGTAAGGATTTCACCATGATCTGTTCTGATCTTTCCTGCTCTTGCCTTGCTAGCGCCATCGTTTGCTTCTAATTGAAAATGCAGTTGTGACATAAGTTTGCAAAAATAGGTGATGAAAGATGAAATTTAAGTCATGAATTATAAGATATCATTCAAAACAAACATGACTCACCATTCATCTTTCCACTCTTAGTTCAATTTCTTTTCCACATCTCCACAGCAATACCATTGCAAGCAATACCAAACCCTACTTTTGCAGCATGATCATTCCGCCTATTGTCTGGGAAATAGTTTTTGCAATTTTTTGTACAGTAATAGCTGTTCAGATCTTTTATTATCTGTTTTTTTATTCACGGCTGGCTTTTTACAAAGTTCCCTTACAACAGGAAACAGTGGAGCATCCTGTTTCTGTGATCGTTTGTGCAAGAGATGAAGCAAATAACCTGGTGAAAAACCTTCCCGGTATTTTGGTGCAGGATTACAGAACAACACATGAGATTATTGTAGTAAATGACAATTCGGTTGATGAAAGCCGATATATCCTGGATGAATTTAAAAAATCATTCAAGAATTTAAAACCGATCGAACTTACTCAGGAAGCAAAACTAATTACGGGCAAAAAATTCCCCTTATCGATGGGAATTAAAAGTGCTAAACATGAAACCTTATTACTGACTGATGCAGATTGTGTTCCAGCCTCAGAATCATGGATCCAAAAAATGCAGGAAGGTTATGTAAACGGAATTGAGATCGTTCTTGGTTATGGGGCTCATCATAAAAAACCGGGATTACTGAATAAGATCATACGATTTGAAACCTTTCATACCGCATTGCAATATTTATCCTATGCTTTGGCAGGCATACCATATATGGGTGTGGGAAGAAATTTAAGTTATAAGAGAGATGTATTCATCCGTAATAAAGGCTTCTCGTCTATTAACCAAATACCAAGCGGCGATGATGATCTGTTCATTAATCAGGTTGCTACAAATAAAAATACGACCATTGTAATTGAGCCGGAAGCGCATACACTAAGTGAACCAAGACATACCTGGGGTGACTGGATGAAACAGAAATACCGTCATTACACCACTTCGAAATATTATCTGTTTAAACATAAATTTTTATTGGGTCTATATGGGTTCACCTTATTTCTGGTTTACCCCTTATTGGCAGTATCTATTATTTTTTATAACTGGTGGTTACCATTAGCAGTTTTTGGTCTTCGTTTTATATTACAAGCTTGGTTCTATTTTAAAGCCATGAAAAAATTAAATGAATCCGATCTGTGGCCATTCTTTTTGTTCTTCGATATCTGGATGTTCTTTTACAGTATTTTATTTTTACCGGCAGTTTGGAAAAGGCCCAGAAAAAATTGGGAATAAAGCCTCACCCCATCCTTCCTTACATGGAAGGAATAAAAACTATATAATGATCGACATTCTTTATAAATATTTTGATGATTTTACTGAAACACAAATTCAGCAGTTTCAGTTATTACAGCCTTTATATAAAGAATGGAATGAAAAGATCAATGTTATTTCCCGAAAAGATATTGACCAGATCTACCTGCACCATGTATTGCACTCATTGAGTATTGCAGTGATCGCAGACTTTAATCCCGGCACAACTGTCATTGATATTGGATGTGGTGGTGGTTTCCCGGGTGTACCGCTGGCTATTTTTTTTCCGGAAGTAAAATTCTTATTGGTTGATAGTATTGCCAAAAAACTAAAAGTGGTGGATGCTGTATGCGAAGCTGCCAATATCACCAACATCACAACACAACACACGAGAGCAGAAGAGATCAAAAACAGAAAATTTGATTTTGCAGTTAGTCGCGCTGTTGCACCCTTAAAAGATCTCTGGCAATGGGCTGCCCCATTATTAAAAAAACGAGCCGCCGACGAAACTCATGCGATCGCTAATGGATTGATCTGTTTAAAGGGTGGCGATTTACACCAGGAGATCTCCGATAGCTTAACAAGGCCGAAGATGATGAGCATCTATAAAATATTTCAGGAAGAATACTTTATGGAGAAACACATTTTGCATGTGACGAAATAATGCTCACTATTAGTGTAGCTCACAAATGTCGCAATTACACAAGTATACAAGCAATGGCTTAGTTTGGCACCAGACTGCTTTAACCGCATCCATATCCTAAAGCTGTATAGAAAATAAAGCTGATTTTCTTAAGTTTGTTGAAAGTCATTACAAAATCACCTCCTTTTATTATAAACCATTTTTAAAAAGTTAACATGAAGCAACTCAACTTATTTGTAGTGCAAAATATCAAAGCCATTGAAATGCTGGGCGTGTTAATGCGTGTTTTCAGTTTTTCTTTAGTGAGCTGGATGGGCCCCGAAAGCCCTTTTTTATTCGTATGGATCTTTAATACAGCCGATGCATTGATCCTTTCCTGGTGTGCGGTACTCAAAAAAGACAAAGCTTATTCGGTGTTGAATATTTTCTGGATACTGGTTGGCATAGTTGGTATTGCAAGGACCATCGGGTTTCTGCATCGTTAAAATTATTGGCAGATTTTATTTTATTCGTAAATTTCAGTTACAAATAGTTCAACCTTTAAATTATCAGTCATGAAATCAACCATGCTCAGTTTTATTGCCATTGCTTTTTTATTATTTTCTTATAGCGCTAATGCACAAACATCAAAAGAAGATAAACAAAAAGCAAAAAAACAATTGATCACATCCATAGTGGTAGATTCACAACACTATGTATTTGTTCCGCAAACAGCATCTCCGCAAAGAGGGGGTTTGAAACATTTGGATGGTAGTTATGATATCGTTATTTCAAAAGACAGTATCAAAAGTTATCTACCTTATTATGGCACTGCTTATTCAGGTGTAGAATATGGTTCAACAACGAGCCCGCTCGAATTTGTTTCTACTAAATTCAATTACACGAGTACTCCAAAAAAGAAAAATGACGGATGGGATATTACTATCGAAACAAAAGATCAAACAGATTCCAAAAAATTAATGTTTTCAATTTTCGATAATGGTAATACCGGTTTAATTGTAACAACCAGTAACAGATCGCAGATTTCATTTAATGGAGATATTGAGGCAGTAAAACCAAAAAAGAAATAGTATCACGATATAGTAAAACAAAAAAGGATATTCGAAATGAATATCCTTTTTTGTTTTTAGTCGGGGATCACTAATTTATTATTGTTACGATTGATATCAGCCATTCGTTGCGAAGGATCGATCTCAATACTCTTGATATCTCTGATACTTCTGTTTGTTTCA
Organism: uncultured Chitinophagaceae bacterium; assembly: GCA_903830285.1. Lineage (GTDB taxonomy): Bacteria > Bacteroidota > Bacteroidia > Chitinophagales > Chitinophagaceae > CAIQDX01. Next base: position 4,196 of record CAIKTE010000373.1, read on the forward strand.
AAATTATATTCGGGATGAGTCCATTTCCATTCTGTATGCACCGTTCTTGGCACGGTATCTTCTGCCGATTTTTCTCCGTACATTAAATTCAAAGGAATATAATGGAGTTCTTTGCTGCCGTCTTTAAACGTCATTAACACTTCAACCGGCATTGGCATTTTACCAATTCTTTTTACAGTGATCTGTGTCTTTCCATTCACTATATTAATATCACCCACAGCATAATCAATTGTTTTGGTACTGTTCACCCAATACTCTTTATACCATTGTAATTCGATACCACTCTGTTTTTCAGCTATGCGGATAAAATCATTAGGATTGGGATGTTTAAATCGCCATTGACGATAATATTCCAATAAGATCTTATCCAGCATCTTATCGCCAACTATATATCCCAACTGATTTAAGAATACTGCACCCTTACTGTAAGCCGCATTTGTATAAGCGAAGTTGGTATTATAATGATCCGAATGAGTTGTCATAGGCTCTTCCATTCCGCTTCTGGCCAGGTTAAAATAACTCTTGTATTCATTATCATAGATCGTACTCGGAATTTTTCTGAAATCACATACAACTCGCATTCCTGCATAATTGGTAAAACCTTCATCCATCCAGGGATACAAAGATTCATTGGTGCCAAACATTCCCTGATACCAGCTATGCATCCATTCATGCACAAAAGTTCCAATGCTTCCGCTCTTTACCAAGCAAGCCATTGGATATTCCATTCCGCCATCACCTCCCTGAATGAATGTGTAGGTCTTGTATGGATAGGGACCATAAGTCTTAGCAATGAAAGGATAGGCAATAGCAGCAGTATCTGCACTATGCTGCCATCTGTCATCTGAAACAGAATCTGTTCTTTTATACACCACACGGATCAACGGACCATCTTTCACCGTTCTGGTGATCATTTTATAAGTAGTATCTGCTGCCCAAACAAAATCATGCACATTATATGCCTGCCATTTCCAGGTGATCATATTCCCGGTAACTAGTTTTGGTTTCATACCCGCAGTTTCATAACCCAGACCAATATCATTGGCATTCATCAGATCACCTCCTGCTGCAACAAAATAATTTTTATCTATGCTGATGTTCACATCATAGTCACCCCAAACGCCATAAAATTCACGGGCAATATATGGGTTGGCATTCCATCCCTGATAATCGTATTCTGCAACTTTAGGATACCACTGACTCATACTGTAACGAACACCTTGTGCATTATCTCTGCCGCTTCTTCTTATTTGCAGAGGAACCTGTGCTTCGAACACGACATCCAAAACTGTTTTTGTTTTTGGAAGAATGGCTTTATCCAATTTTACTTCTAGTATAGTTTCGTAACTCCGCAATTTTTGTTCAATGCCATTGATCTTTACACTCTTCACATTTTGAAAACCGATCTCATTCTCTTTTAATTTGCTGATACGGTCTTTCACACGGTCATCCCAATCGGGCACTTCGTCTCCTCTTCTGTTAGTTAAGATCGTTTTACCTGTTTCTCTACTGCGCACATCCATGCTGCTGTTGGGCTGAAAGGCATTCCAGTATAAATGAATGAATATCCTCTCCAATGTATCAGGTGAGTTATTGATGTACTCAATCTTCTCAGTTCCGGAAAAGCGATTTGTTACAACATCCATATTCACGTTGATATTGTATTTGATTCTTTGCTGCCACCGATCGGGCTGCGCTTGAAGAGATGAGAGATTAAAGATGACAGATGACAGTAATAGAAATTTAGTAAACGTTTTCATCATGCAAATAATTTTTTGTTATCAGCTTTTATAATTTGTAGTATCAACAGTTGTATCATCCCGGATTTATCTGGACTTGCCCTTTTGGAGCTTATTCAGCACCGTAAATCGCAAGGAAAATCTTCATCATCTAACATCTATCATTCAACATCTAACATTTATTCTTTCCCTGCCACAACAATTACGATCTCTCCTTTCACTGTTTTCGTTTTAAAATAGTCGCTAACCTCCTGTAAAGTTCCGCGTTTATTTTCTTCAAACATTTTCGTTAACTCTCTTGTAACAGAACAAACTGTTAAAGCACCAAAATATTGAATGAACTCTTCCAGTGTTTTTACTAACCGCATCGGGCTTTCATAAAAGATCATTGTTCTTTCTTCAGTTGCCAATTGTTTCAATAAAGTTTGCCTTCCTTTTTTCAATGGCAGAAACCCTTCAAATACAAAACGATTGGATGGAATGCCGCTATTCACTAATGCCGGTACAAAGGCAGTTGCACCGGGCAATGATTCCACTTTCACGTTTCTCTTGATGCATTCACGCACCAATAAAAATGCAGGATCACTGATACCGGGTGTGCCTGCATCAGTGATCAAAGCCATCGTTTTACCGGCTTCGAGCTGATCAACAATATGACTCGCGATCTTATGTTCATTATGCTGATGATAAGGCGAAAGCGGTTTCTGAATATTGTAATGATGCAATAATTTGGAAGAAGTCCTGGTATCCTCACATAAAATAACATCCACAGACTGCAGCACTTCAATTGCCCGCAGTGTGATGTCTTTTAAATTACCGATAGGTGTGGGAACAAGATATAGGATACCCCCTGCCCCCCTGAAGGGGGAATTTGAAGAAGCTTCTGTTTTTGAATCTTTTGACAATCAGGATGTGTTTTATACTTCCCTTTAGGGATTGAGGGTACTTAATTGATCATTTCAATTTCATAGAATTCCATCACTGCATTGGCCAGTAATTTTTTGGCTGTTTCATCAGCTATTTGCTTGGCTTCTGTTTCTGATGCAGCTTCAATTTGCAGTGTTACGTGTTTGCCAACACGAACATCTTCTACAGAATGGATCCCTAAATTCTTTAATCCTCCCAATACCGCCTTTCCCTGAGGATCTAATAATTCTTTTAATGGCATTACTTTTATCTGAACGTTGTATGTCATGATGTTTTATTGTTTAAAGACCAAAGATAAAATTACATAAGCTAAAAATGCAACCGGTACTGCCAGCCATCCAAAAATAATAGCAGTAACTATTGTTATGGCTGCAATGATAATGAATGGCAATAAGGATTTGAAATTGGGATTTTTGAATTTCATTGCCATCATCGGTAATGTACAAACCATCAAATAACTGACAGCAATAATAATTGCATACCAGAACCATTTATTCTGCAAAAGGTTTACGATCCATTCGTTGTTTGAATACCAATACATTAACGGAAATGATGCGACCAATAAGCCCGCGGCTGGAATAGGCACCCCTTTAAATCCGTAAGATTGCTCAGTATCGATATTGAATCTTGCCAAACGATATGCCCCGGCACATGGAATAATGAATGCAGGTAATAAGTATAAAGTGTTAATGTCTAGTCCGTTTTGTTCGGATGCATAAGATCGGCGCAGGAATTCAAAGACGATCATCCCGGGTGCTACGCCAAAACTCACCACATCAGCCAGTGAATCTAATTGCTTCCCCATTTCGGAAGAGGCTTTCAATAGTCTTGCAACAAAACCATCAAAGAAATCAACAACAGCAGCAATGCCAATGAATACACTTGCCCAATAGATCTTTTGAGGGATCTCAATGGTCTGTTGTCCATTTGCATCTACACTGATAATTAATCCGGTTTGAACAATCAGAACGATAGCAATGCAACCGAAAAATAAATTTAAAAGAGTAAAGAGATTGGGAATTTGTTTTATCATTTTCAAATTTTCAAATTAACTAATTGCCAAATTATTTCTGCTTCATCAACGCCTCGATCTCTTCAACAGTAATTGGAATATTCTTCATCAGATCAATATTGCCATTCTTTGTGATCCAAACATTATTCTCAATTCTTACTCCCATTTGTTCCTGTTCAATATAAATACCCGGTTCAACTGTCAACAGCATTCCTGCTTTCAAAGGATCGGTCTTTGTTCCCAGATCATGTACATCAATTCCTAAATGATGTGAAATACCATGATATAAATATTTTCTGTAAGCACGATTTTCTCTGTCTTCATTCTTTACATCGCTCTTTCTCAATAACCCGATCTTTAAAAATTGCTGGGTGGCTTCTTCTCCCACCATATCAGTATAATCCATCAGATTAATGCCCGGTTTCAATAAACTCTTGGCATAATTATGCAAATGCAGACAGGCATTATACACTGTCTTTTGTCTGCGTGTAAATTTGCCGCTTACCGGAACTGTCCTTGTTAGGTCTGCACAATAACCTCCATACTCGGCGCCAAAATCCATCAGCAACAATTCGCCTGTTTTACATTCGGCATTATTACTAACATAGTGTAAGGTCCTTGCCCTGTCACCACTGGCAATGATGCTGCCATAAGCTTCGCCTGTAGCACGCTGACTTAAGAAACTATGAAATATTTCTGCTTCGATCTCATATTCAAATACACCCGGTTTAATGAATTGCAATAATCGTCTGAATGTCCTTTCAGTAATATCAATAGCCTCTTGCAATACTTCCACTTCTTCCTTAGTCTTAACGCCCCGCAATTCTTTCATGATCTTTGCAGCCCGTTTAAAATCATGCAAAGGATAAGCCGCTTTCATTTCTTCCACAAATCGATATTCACGACTTTTAATAGGAGAAGATTTTCTGTCATTCTCATTCGTATCCAAATAAATATTATCTGCCAGATGAACCCATGTTTGCAATAATGCATCAATATTATCCAACCATACTATTGTTCCTATACCTGAAATATTATGCGCTTCATTTGATCGCAATCTTTTTCCATCCCATTTTTCTTTTAATTCATTAGGTCGAACCAATACCAGCACTTCTCTGTATTTAGGATCCGGATTATCAGGAAACAGGATCACCATACTGTCTTCCTGCTCCACTCCGGTTAACCAAAACAGATCGGTGTTCTGCTTGAACTTATGGATCGCGTCCCCGTTCATAGGCCACTCATCATTACTCACAAAAACTGCAATACTGTTGGGTTGCATTTTTGCAATGAACCTTTTCCTGTTATTGATGAAAATGGCAGGGTTTAAGGGTAAGTATTTCATAACCAAAATTTGATGGACTGCAAGATAAAGTTTTAAATGTTCGGGTTGATACTTTATGGCATCTACCGCAGATTTGTTATAAAATCTTAAAATATTTTGAGCAAATACTTGTTTATACGAAAAACATCGTATAATTGTACGAAGATTATCGTAAAGCTATCCTATCACTTAAAAAAACAAACTATGAACAATGTATTCAAACCTGCTAAAACCATTATGGCTATTGGTTTACTTGCTTGTTGCCTTACCCTTATTTCCTGGCAAGGAGCTGAAAGCAACACAAGTAAAACAAAACCCTCCGGAAAGATCAACGGAGATACCACCAAGCCCCGCAAATCTGCTGATCATGATGATGAATTTAGAGTAGACAACCTCGACAGGTCAATGCAGAACTTAGACCTGCAAATGCAAAAACTGGATCTTGAATTGCAGAAAATGGATTTCTCGAAAATCGAGAAACAAGTGAATGAGGCGATCTCAAAAATAGATTTCACTAAGATCAAATTAGATGCAGAAAATGCAATGAAAAATGTAGACTGGACCAAAATAAAAGTGGAAGTAGATAAAGCCATGAAAGAAGCGGAACTAAGCATGAAAGAGATCAATTCCGAAAAGTTCAAAAAGGAAATGGAAGAAATGACCGAAAAACTGAAGAAAGAAAATTTTAAAGTGAAATTAGATGCAGAAAAAATACATCAGGAAGTAGAAAAAGGAATGGCCAAAGCAAAAGAAGGAATTGAAAAAGCAAAAGCTGAAATAAAGAACATGCAGGATTTTACAGATGCTTTGGAAAAAGAAGGCCTGATCAATAAAAAGAGTGGTTATAAAATAAAGCTGCAGGATGGTGAATTGTATATCAATGGAAACAAACAGCCAAAAGAAACCTATGAGAAATATAAACAGTATTACAAAAAAGATAAGTTTTCGATAAACAGTGACGGAGATAGCATTTCTTCTTTGTAATAAATATCCCCCCAATAAAAAATCCTCTTTTAAAGAGGATTTTTTATTACGCCACAGGTGGTGTTTTCACCAACTGCATTTGATTCTATTGTTTATTGATCATTTTCTCAGGTCATCACCTGTAAAACTCAGAGGCAGTAATAAACTCGATCTTTCGATCACATATACTTTTCCTTCGCTGCCTCCTAAAATTAATTTGATAGGACGGTCATATCTTTTTTCATGTTCCAGCAAAGCTTGCCTGCACATGCCGCATGGAGAAACCGGCTCACTGCTATACCCGTTTTTATTGTGATAACTGATAGCCATTGATTCAATATTGGCTTCGGGAAATAAAGCAGCAGTGGAAGACAATAATGAACGCTCGGCACAAATACTTACAGGAAAACTGGCATTCTCCTGATTGGTTCCTTTCACGATTTCTCCATTGCTTAATCTTGCTACCGCTCCCACATGAAATTGTGAATAAGGGGCATAAGCTATCCGGGTTATTTCTCTAGCCTGCTGCAATAACAATGCATCTTCTTTCGAAAGATCATTGATCGAATCATACACATCAAACGCAAAACTATATTGTTCTTTCTTCATGAAATTCATTTTAAAAATTCGTACGGGCAATAATCTTTACGTTAAAGATTGTCACTCTGAGGCTCTCGAAGAGTGCTAAACGAAATGTTCATTATTAAATCATGTTTCGAGAGCCTCAACATGACATCCCATTCCTTAACTTAATGACATTGCCAAATGATAAAAAAGTCCTCACAACTTTTGCTGTGAGGACCCCATCCTTTCGGAACTTAAAGATAATTACTTTATGTTATTAAACAAACGTTTCCAGCGTGGCCCGTTATTCCAGCTAAACCATATCAGTGATGCTTTACCAACAATATGTGTTTCGGGAACGAAGCCCCAGAAACGACTGTCCTGGCTACGATGCCTGTTATCCCCCATCATCCAGTAATAATTTAATTTGGTTGTATAGGTCGTTGTTTCTTTTCCGTTGATGATGAACTTTCCGTTTTGTTCTTCCAGTTTATTGTCTTCATACACACTGATCAATCTTCTGTAAATAGGAATTGTTGTTGCATTCAATTCCAGCACATCTCCTTTCTTCGGTATTTTCAATGGACCGAAATTATCCGTACTCCATGGGTAATTCGTATCATCATATGGGAATGTATAACCTCTGGTGCTGTCTATATAACGGCTGACAGATCTTACATTCGGCTGCTTTTTTAATTTCTCGGTTTCCTCAGCAGTCATATTCAAAACATAAGTACCGGCTTTCTGTGTTGTCTTGATCTGACCTTTGTTGTCATCCACATCAATATTCAGATCATTCTTCAAAAAATCCTCATTGAATGTATTACCATTCGTTTCAACCACATACTCAGTTTGCGAGCCTGGTGCAACAAATGCAGGTTGTCCGTTGATGAATAAATAACTGTTCTTTACCGCGATCACATCTCCTGAAACACCTGTACAACGTTTGATATAATTATCAGTTTTATCGTAAGGATGAACAATGATCTCATGTTCAGCAAATAATTTTTCGCGGTTACCATTATAAGTTAGTCTCAACACATCATAATAAGGTGTGGCACTTAAATACCCTTCTTCATTGATGATGGTATCACCGGTAGGGAAATTAAAGACAACCACATCATTTCTTTTCACATCAGTGAATCCTGTTATTCTTTTATAAGGCAGCTGTACTTCTTTGATATATGAAGGAGTGAATTTCGTAAACGGCATGGTATTATGCACAAACGGAAACGATAATGGTGTTCCCGGAATTCTTGCACCATAACTCATTTTACTTACAAACAAAAAGTCATTCACCAATAAGGTCTTCTCCATACTTTCTGTAGGAATGACATAGGCTTCAAAAACAAAGGTCCTGATCAGTGTTGCAGCCACTACTGCAAATACTGCAGCATCGATCCATTCGCGAGAAGCTGATTTTCTATATTTGCTTACCGCTTCTTCTCCATGCCATTTTTCATTGGCAGAAAACCCGAGATAAGGAAAATAGAAAAACGGTACTAAAACAACGAGCGTATGATGCAATAAACCAAACCTTTTGAAATGCATCACAAATATGATAGTGATCCAGATGGTAATGAATTGTCCGGCTATCGGTATCAATTGCAACCAGAACCAAACCTTACTGATATTGCATTTTTCAACGATCAGCCATGTATTGTACAACGGTATCAACGCTTTCCAAGGTTCAATTCCTGCTTTCTTGAACATGCCGTACAAACCCACATGCCAGCCAATGATCCCGATAATTAATAGAAATAAGCCCATAGTTATTTTTTAAGAATGACAAATGTAAGGATGTGTCGTAAGTTATAGGTAATAAGTTTTAAGTTATGAATGCTGAATGATTAGTCACATCCGGTTTGGAAAGATTACAAGGTCTCTGTTAAAGAAAGTTTAAAAAAGAAGACCGTGGTCTATTGACTTCTGACTCCAGACTCCAGACTCCAGACTCCCAACTAACGACTCCCGACTCCCAACTTACTTCACGTAGCTTACCACATCTTCAGCCGTGATCGATTTACCTGAAAGTATGATCAATCTTTCCACTACGTTTCTCAGTTCACGGATATTACCCGTCCAGTTATGCAGCGTTAAAGCATCCATCGCTTTTTTATCGATCTCTTTTTTAGGCTGACCATATTCTTCAGCGATATCAGTCAGGAATTTATCAACCAGTAATGGAATATCGTCTTTTCTTTCATTCAGAGAAGGCACATGAATTAGAATAACACCTATTCGGTGATAGAGATCCAATCGAAAGTTTTTCTCTTCCACTTCTTTCAGCAGGTCTTTATTGGTAGCAGCCACTACACGTACATCCACACTAATTTCTTTTTCGCCACCTACTCGGGTTATCTTTCCTTCCTGCAATGCACGCAGCACTTTTGCCTGTGCACTCAAACTCATATCACCTATCTCATCCAAAAATAAAGTACCGCCATTGGCCTGTTCAAATTTGCCGATGCGCTGTTTGATGGCAGAAGTAAAAGATCCTTTTTCGTGACCGAATAATTCGCTTTCTATTAACTCACCGGGGATAGCAGCACAATTAACTTCCACGATCTGTCCGGATGAACGGTTGCTCTTTTCATGCAGCCATCTGGCCACCAGTTCTTTACCGCTACCGTTTTCGCCCGTTACCAAAACCCTCGCTTCGGTAGGCGCTACTTTCTCGATGGTCTCTTTTATTTTTTTGATCGCGATACTTTCACCGATGATCTCCTGAACCTTGCTCACTTTTCTTTTCAGAGTCTTGGTTTCTTTTACCAGAACCGTTTTATCCATCGCATTGCGAATGGTGATGAGCAATCGGTTGAGATCCGGCGGTTTTGAAATATAATCGAATGCACCCTTCTTCACTGCTTCAACGGCCGTTTCAATATTTCCATGTCCGCTGATCATGATCACAGGAATATCCGGATTGATCTCAGTTGCTTTTTGTAAAAATTCCAGTCCGTCTATCTTGGGCATTTTAATATCGCAGAGCACCACATCAAAAGCTGTTGCAGAGAATTTCTTCAACCCCTCTTCCCCATCAGCCGCTTCATCGGTCTTATACCCTTCATTGCCCAGAATATCTTTCAGCACACTTCTGATGGCACGTTCATCATCTATGATTAAAATGGAAGCCATATTTTTTCTTTGATGCTAAGATAAGTGTAAGTTTTTTATGATACAGGAAGCCGGCAGTTATTAACCTTTTGTTACATCGTTCAAAGAAAGCCCATAAGAACATTTATCTGCTTGTTCTTTTCTTGCAGCAACTCACTTGAACCCTCAGAAAAGCAGGGGAAAAACCCGGGTTTCTTTTGGTCATGCTTTGGTCTTGTATTGGTCTTGCTTTGGTCATGCTTTGCTCATACAAAAGCCGACCAAAAGAAAACCAAAAGAAGACAAAAAGGAAAGAAGAACAAGACCAAAGCAAAACAGGAAGCTGACAGCTATGAAATTAAGATCTTGTTTAAGCCTGTTTTGTAGTTTGTCGGTGTTCTTCAGAAGAAACTTAAATAAAAGAAATGCCCCTGTTGGGTGTTTTCACCAATCGGATTCAAGTCTACGTTTTTTATGATGTCTGGGCAGGTTTATTATTAATTTTTTGCTTTTACTATACAGCATCAATATCATAATTATTTTGAATTGATGAATATCATCTTTTAGATTTATTGATCTTGTTATCTTGATTTCTTAAACCCATAATTAATGGCACAGCAACGAAAAATTGTTTTACAGGAATCTGATATTCCTACGCATTGGTACAATATTGTGGCAGACATGCCCAACAAACCCCTCCCACCATTGCATCCCGGCACACAGCAACCGGTTGGTCCGGATGATCTTGCGCCCCTATTCCCAATGGAATTGATCAAGCAGGAAGTATCCACCGATAAATGGGTAGAGATCCCTGATGAAGTTAGAAACCTCTATTCCATCTGGCGACCAACACCCATGTTCAGAGCATATGGCTTAGAAAAGGCATTGGGAACAAAGTCCAAGATCTATTATAAATACGAAGGGGTTAGTCCCGCCGGTTCACATAAACCAAACACCGCCATTCCGCAGGCCTATTATAATGCGAAAGAAGGTATTAAAAAGATCTCTACCGAAACAGGTGCGGGTCAATGGGGAAGTGCATTAAGTTTTGCGTGTAAATTATTTGATATTGAATGTGAAGTGTTCATGGTGAAAGTGAGTTACGAAGGAAAGCCTTATCGTAAAATAATGATGAATACCTGGGGTGCAATAGTACATGCATCACCCAGTAATTTAACCAATGCGGGAAGAAGTATTTTAGCCAAAGACCCTAACAGTCCCGGGAGTTTGGGCATTGCCATTTCAGAAGCCGTGGAAGTTGCTGCAACACATGATGATACTAAATATTCTTTAGGCTCTGTGTTGAATCATGTGCTAATGCATCAAACAGTGATAGGACTTGAAGCGCTGAAACAAATGGAAAAAGCAGGCGACTATCCTGATATCGTGATCGCTCCTTTTGGTGGCGGATCAAACTTTGCCGGAATTGCATTCCCCTTCTTACAAAATAATCTTACCGGCGGAAAAAAAGTGAGGGCCATTGCAGTGGAACCTACCTCTTGTCCTAAATTAACGCGCGGCGTTTTCCGTTACGATTTTGGTGATACAGTTGGGATGACCCCCTTGATTCCCATGTATACATTGGGACATAATTTTATTCCCTCTCCTATTCATGCCGGAGGTTTACGTTATCATGGTGCCGGTGCCATTGTTAGTCAATTGCTAAAAGATGGGATCATCGAAGCCGATGCGATCAATCAAACTGAATGTTTTGAAGCAGGTATCTTATTCTCCGGAGCTGAAGGGATCATTCCAGCACCCGAGGCAACACATGCCATTGCAGAAGTCATTCGTCAGACCAAACAAGCCGATGCAGAAGGTGTTTCAAAAACCATCTTATTTAATTTATGTGGTCATGGGAATTTTGATCTGGGTTCTTATGAACAATATTTATCCGGCAAACTGGTTGACTATGAGGTTTCGCAGGAAGATATCAATAGTTCTTTAGCTGAACTGACCACACCAACCATTTAAAGGTTTAAGAAGTTCAATAAGTTTAAGAGGTTTAAGAATTTAGACCTTTCT
>CAIKTE010000374.1 GCA_903830285.1 uncultured Chitinophagaceae bacterium
GAATGAATTCATTGAATTGGTAAAACTGGTTTTATTATTACTGAGTTGATTCTGAAAATCTGCTCTATAATAAGCATCTACTGAATAGGTAAACGTAGTAGAAGGCACAGCGGGAGCGGGTGCTGCTTTTTTTGTTGTATCTATTTGTGCTATTGCAGTTGTAGTTATAACAATACTAATGCCTGCTATAATTATTTTATTGATCACTGATTTCTATTTAAGTTTATCTAATTCAATGTTTAATTGTAAAACATTTATTTTTTCTGTTCCGAATAATCCAAGCAATGGTTTTTGAATTTGAGTTTCTACCAATGCATTTATTTTTTCTTCAGATACATTTCTTGTTTTTGCTATCCTGTTAATTTGGATTTTTGCTGCTGCAACAGATATATCCGGATCTAATCCGCTGCCGCTGTATGTAACTATATCAGAAGGGATGTCTTCTTTCTTTACAGTTGGGTTATGTACTAAGAAAGTATCGATCTTGCTTTGCACATCTTTTAAATAATCAGGATTGGTTGTGCCTTTGTTACTGCCTGATGATCCGGCAGCATTATAACCCGCAGCAGATGGACGGCTCCAAAAATATTTATCATCACTGAATTTTTGTCCTTCTAATTTGTAACCAACAAGTTTATTATTTACAGAAATTGTTTCGCCTTCTCCTTTGTTAGGTGCAGCTTGTGCTACAGCCCAAACAAATAAAGTATAAACGCCCATAAAAAATACAATGGTTACTGCTGTTAATTTTAATGCAGGAAGAATATGTTGTTTCATTTTGTATTTGTTTTTGTCACTCTGAGCTTTCCGAAGAGAGACGTTGATAAAAACAGGCTTCGACAAGCTCAGCCTGACTGAAATTAGAACCAAATGGATACTAAAAGATCAAGTAATTTAATTCCGAAAAATGGTGCAATTATACCACCCAATCCATAGATCAATAAATTCCTTCTTAGTAATGCACTGGCGCCAATTGGTTTATAAGCCACACCTCGTAATGCCAACGGAATTAATAAAGGAATAATGAGGGCATTAAAAATTACAGCAGATAAAATGGCACTTTCAGGAGAATGCAGTTTCATCACATTTAAACTTTGCAAACCCGGAATGGATGCAATGAATAATGCCGGAACGATCGCAAAATATTTCGCAACATCATTGGCAATGGAAAAAGTTGTCAATGTTCCCCTGGTCATTAATAATTGTTTTCCTATTTCAACGATCTCGATCAGTTTGGTTGGATCATTATCCAGATCAACCATATTGCCCGCTTCTTTTGCAGCCTGTGTTCCGCTGTTCATCGCAACACCCACATCGGCCTGTGCCAATGCAGGGGCATCATTTGTACCATCGCCCATCATGGCAACTAATTTTCCGCCCTGCTGTTCTTTCTTGATATAATTCATTTTATCCTCAGGCTTGGCTTCAGCAATAAAGTCATCCACCCCCGCTTTTTCTGCTATGAATTTTGCTGTCAATGGATTATCACCGGTCACCATTACGGTCTTCACGCCCATTTTTCTTAGTCTCTCAAAACGTTCATGAATATTTGGTTTGATGATATCCTGTAATTCAATAACGCCTAATACAGTTTCATTCTGACTAACAACTAAAGGTGTTCCACCGTTGGAAGAAATGATCTTTACTCTTTCATTAGTTTCAGCAGGAAAATGGTTGCCCACTCTGGTTACTAAATTTCTGATAGAATCAAAAGCTCCCTTGCGGATTCTCAGATCTTCCATGCCTGCCTGTCCGGAAGGCAGGTCAATTCCACTGCTTCTTGTTTCTGCAGAGAATTTTATAAATGTTACTTTGTCTTTTTGTAGTGTGGGTGCTTGAATATTTTTTTCATGCGCTAATTCAATGATCGATTTTCCTTCAGGTGTTTCATCGGCCAGTGATGATAATACGCAAGCTTCAATAAAAACGTTCTCATCAATAGAATCCGCGGGCCAGAAATGAGTAGCTTTTCTGTTACCGATGGTGATGGTTCCTGTTTTATCTAATAATAGAACGTCAAGATCACCGGCAGTTTCAACAGCTTTACCACTTTTAGTAATAACATTTGCACGTAAAGCTCTGTCCATTCCGGCAATACCGATGGCACTTAATAAGCCACCAATCGTTGTTGGAATTAAACAAACGAACAATGAAATAAATGCGGCGATAGTGATAGGAGTGTTGGCGTAATCACCAAATGGTTTTAGTGTCACACAAACAATGATGAATACCAAAGTAAAACCGGCCAATAAAATTGTCAATGCAATTTCATTCGGTGTTTTTTGACGTGAAGCACCTTCCACCAATGCGATCATTTTATCTAAAAAACTTTCGCCGGGTTCTGTTGTAACACGAACAGTTATTTTATCTGATAATACTTTTGTACCACCTGTAACAGAAGATTTATCTCCGCCCGATTCACGGATAACCGGTGCAGATTCTCCTGTAATAGCTGATTCATCAATGGTTGCAAGGCCTTCGATGATCTCTCCATCCATTGGGATCATATCGCCTGTTTCGCAGAAGAACAGATCTCCTTTCTTTAAAAGAGAACTGTTTACTATTTCGATTTTATCATTTACTAATTTTTTTGCAGGAGTTTCTTCTCTTGTTTTTCTTAAGCTATCGGCCTGCGCCTTACCTCTTGCTTCTGCAATGGCTTCAGCAAAATTTGCAAACAATAAAGTGATGAGTAAAACAAAAAACACAATAAAATTGTAAATAAAACTTCCCTGTGTTTTATCGCCTGTTACTATCCAGATGCAGACTGCGAGCATTACTGCCGTGCTGATCTCAACAGTGAACATTACAGGATTACGATATAAAATTCTTGGATCGAGTTTGATGAAAGATTGTTTGAATGCTTCTTTCACCAATGCAGGTTCGAATAATTTGTTTGATCTGATTTTTTTTGCCATGATTGAAAATGTATGATGATGATTTTCTGAATGCTGATATTTTATTTTGAGAAGTATTCTGATATCGGTCCTAATGCTAATGCCGGAAAGAAACTTAATGCCGCAATGATGGCAATAACTGCAAATACCATGATGCCGAAGGTGGTGGTATCTGTTTTTAAAGTGCCTGCACTTTCGGGTACGAATTTCTTTTTGGCAAGAATGCCTGCGATAGCAACCGGACCAATGATGGGTAGAAAACGTGACAGCAACATAACGATGCCGCAAGTAATATTCCAGAAAGGAACTCCATCACCTAATCCTTCAAAACCACTGCCGTTATTGGCTGATGAAGAAGTATACTCGTAAAGCATTTCTCCAAAGCCATGATATCCGGGATTGTTTAACCAGGCTGCATAAGTTTTTGGATCGTGCGCAAATAAATAAGAAGATAATGCAGTGAAACTTAAAATAACAAAGGGATGCCATAATGCAATGATGGTGGCAATTTTCATTTCTTTCGCTTCTATTTTTTTGCCCAGAAATTCAGGTGTCCTTCCCACCATTAATCCGCTGATGAAAACCGCGATGATGATGAAGATGTAAAAATTTAAAAAGCCCACACCCACACCGCCATAAAATGAATTCACCATCATTCCCAACATGGCCGACATACCGCCTAAAGGAGTGAGTGAATCGTGCATGGCATTCACACTTCCGTTTGAAGTTACTGTTGTTGTGATGGCCCAATAGGCAGATGCAGCGGGACCAAAACGAACTTCTTTTCCTTCCATACTACCTAATGGTTGTGCAATATGCATGGCTGCAATATTGCTGCTACCTTTCATTTCATTAAAAACAGTTGGAGAGAGCAGCAATAAAAATCCGACCGTCATTACACCAAAGATCACCCATGCTAATTTTTTTCTTTTTAAAATAAACCCTAATGCAAATACCATTGCAATTGGTATAAGAATAATAGAAACGTCCTCCAATATATTAGTAAAGTAGTTTGGATTTTCTAAAGGATGTGCTGAGTTTACCCCAAAGAAACCACCACCATTTGTACCCAGTTGTTTGATGGCGATCATGGCTGCTGCCGGACCTCTTGAAACATTTACAGTATCACCCTGAACAGAAATGAATTGATCTTTTCCTTTAAAGGTCATTGGTGTTCCGTTGAACACAAGGATCAATGCAACAATTATTGATAAGGGTAATAATACTCTTGTGCATGATCTTACAAAATAGTTATAGAAATTACCCAACTTTTCTGTTGTTCTTTCTTTCATGGCATTGAACACAACTGCACAAACAGCCATACCCGCACCGGCACTGATGAATTGAAACAGCATCAATACCAATTGCCCCAAATACGATACCCCACTTTCGCCTGAATAGTGTTGCAGGTTTGTGTTAGATATAAAACTGATACCTGTATTAAATGCAGTATCGGCGGTCATGGATGGGTTGCCATCGGGATTGAGGGGCAACCAGCCCATATTCATCAAAATCAGCATAGAAAAAAGAAACCAAACAAGGTTGATGGTTAACAAAGCAACCAGATGTTGCTTCCAGTTCATTTCCTTGTCGGCCTTGATACCGCTGAGTTTGAAGAACAAATTGTCTAACGGATTAAAGATAAAATCGAGTTTGGTTTTATCGCCGTTATATAATTTCCCAATGTAGCGGCCTAATGGTATTGCCAGTACAACAGTGAGAACAAACATTAAAATAATACCTGAAATTTCTGTGTTCATTTTAAAAGGTTTAAGGTTTAAGGTTTAAGGTTTAAGGCTTGGGGCGTTGATCAACCTTACGCCTTTTACCTTACACCTTACACCGTTCTAGAATTTTTCCGGTTTAATGAGTACATAACATAAGTAACAGAAAACAAGAATGGAGATGATGAATAGTAATAGCATAATGTTTAAATTTTATCGAAGAAATCAATGGATTTAAAAAAAATTACAAAGCCTGCAAGTGCTGCAGCAACAAGAATGATGGTGAGCCACATAGTGATCAGTTTAGGTGAAATAAAATTTTGAATTTGGTATATACTATATAAACCAATCCTGAAACCAACAGCCAGACCAGTATAATAAAGAAGAGTTTTAAGGTCATTTGAGCCAAAGCAGTTAACTTTTTAGGCATATGCTGTGATTAAAGCCGTTTATGATAGCAGGAAGCTTGTTTCAAAGCGAATG
Organism: uncultured Chitinophagaceae bacterium; assembly: GCA_903830285.1. GTDB lineage: Bacteria > Bacteroidota > Bacteroidia > Chitinophagales > Chitinophagaceae > CAIQDX01. The sequence goes on from CAIKTE010000374.1 coordinate 5,105, forward strand.
CCAGATACAGAATGCATTGTTATGGTAAGCGGAAAGGCTTATGGCTGCTGGCTTCTATATTTTAGCAGCTAGGATCTTGTTTGTAGGAAAAACAAAAAACCCTTCCAAAGAGGAAGGGTCAGTTTTCAAAATGAAATGGTTTATTGTAAGAATGAGTTACATCAGGTGAAACTCTTCTATTTTTCTATATAAAGTGGTAAGACCGATATTGAGCAATCTGGCTGCTTCGGTCTTATTTCCTTTGGTATGATTGAGAACACGCTGTATATGGAGCTTTTCTACACTGCTGAGATCAAAGGCCGAAAGTGTTCCCGGCTTTAAAACAGGTGTTTGCAATTCGACTGGTAAACAATTAAAACCCAATTCGGGTGTCTCTGTTAAAATAACAGCACGTTCAATAATATTTTTAAGTTCACGGATATTTCCTTTCCATTCGTGATCAGATAAATGTTCTTTAAAGTCCTGTGTCATGCCATCAATACTTTTATTCATCTTTTGTGCAAAAAGTTTGATAAAATGATTGGCCAAAACGGGAACATCTGTTTTTCTGTCCCTCAACGGCGGCAATATAATTGCAAAAACATTCAAGCGATAAAAAAGATCTTCTCTGAATCTCCCTTGTTTTACGTCTTCCTGAAGATCTCTGTTAGTGGCGGCGATGATGCGTACATTTACTTTGGTTGATTTGGTATCGCCTACTTTAATAAATTCATTCGTTTCTAAAACGCGCAATAATTTTGATTGAAGGTCGATATGCATTTCTCCTATCTCATCTAAGAACAAGCTGCCGTTATTCGCTTCTTCGATCAATCCTTTCTTGTCTTTTGTTGCTCCCGTAAAAGCACCGGCTTTATGGCCGAAGATCTCACTCTCCAGAATTTCCTTACTGAATGAACTGCAATTCAAAGCAAGAAAAGATCTACCGTTTCTTTTACTGCCTGCATGGATGGCTTGTGCAAACACTTCTTTTCCGGTTCCTGTTTCGCCGAGTAATAAAACAGTGGCATCTGTTGGCGCTACTTTTTGTGCAAGGCTGATAGCGTCTTTGATGGCTGCAGATTCGCCCAGAATACTTTCGAACCCATAGCGCTTGCCTACTTGTTTTTCTAATTGTTCAATTCTTTTTTGCAGTTGTACTTTTTCTAAAGCACGGTTCAGTAAAGGAATGATCTTGTCGTTATCATCACCCTTAGTGATATAATCGAAAGCGCCATTTTTCATGGCCTGAACACCATCGGCAATATTGCCGTAAGCGGTAAGCAGTATGACTTCTATGTTAGGATATTTTAATTTTGTTTCTTTTGCAAAATCCACGCCATTGCCATCGGGGAGTTTTACATCACATAAAATAACATCAATGTTTTCCTTCTCCAATGATCTGGCTGCAGTTTTCAGAGTATCCGCTTCCAAAACAGAAAAACCTTCCAATTTAATGATACGAGTGAGAAGGCTGCGCAATTTTTCTTCATCATCAATTATGAGAACAGTGTTCACTTGCAATTAATTTGACGATAAAATTAGATAAAATATAATGGAATGGTTATTTCAATTCTATTGTTTCACGTCCGAAGGACCCCTTTGGGGCAAAGAGCGCAAAGATTTATTTTCTCGCGGTGGCGCAACGAATACAAAGTCTGCAACGAAATAAAACAGTCCTCCCTTCTTTTACAAACAACCCAAAACAGTTGCATCTTGATGGCAGCAGCTTTAGAATTCAATGCCGAGCTTAAAGGACTTTGATTTATGAAACGTTTTTTTGGGAAAGATGGACTATTTGCGAATTAGTGATTAATCAAAAATAGATTGATTGAATAGGAGTCTCTCAAAAGGAAGGCAAAGTGAGACTTAATAACCCTTTTGTGATAGATGTTACATTTTCACCTTCCTATCAATTTTATATTTGTCTTATTTAATTAAAAAGTCAATGAAAGATATTTGGAACGATCGGTATAAAAGCAATAATTATGTTTATGGTAAAGCCCCCAATATTTTTTTTGCTGAACAATTAAACAAACTTGATCCGGGTACCCTTATTCTCCCTTGCGAGGGGGAAGGTAGAAATGCTGTTTTTGCGGCAACAAAAGGATGGGATGTTATTGCATTCGATCAAAGTGAAGCAGGAAAAAAGAAAGCGTTTGAATTGGCCAAGCAAAACAATACTTCAATTGAGTATACAATTGTTGATGCAAATGATGTTACTATGCCGGAAGGATCTGCCGATATGGTGGCTTTTATCTATGCTCATTTTCCTGCAGCCATTCGCAAATCAATTCATCAAAAAGCGATCGGGTGGTTAAAACAGGGAGGAATTTTAATATTGGAAGCTTTTAGACCTGAACAAATAGATCTTCATTCAGGAGGACCAAAAGAAATATCCATGCTGTATACAGAAGAGATGCTTCTGGAAGATTTCAGTGCGCTGAATATCGAATTGTTGCAATCGCTGCAAGTTGAATTAAAAGAAGGTAATTTACATGAGGGCATAGCAGAATTGATTCGGTTCATTGGTCGAAAAACGAATTAGCCATTTTGTTGTTTTTATCCCTAGTATTAAAAAATATAAAATTGTATGAAAAAATTGTTTTCAGGATTATTGATGATCATTTTATCAAGTTCTTTGATCGCCTGTAATAATAACTCAACAGAAAGTTCGAATGAATCGGTTAGTGATACAACCAATAAATCAGTTGCTGACTTCGAAAAAGCAATATCGAAAGAAGGCAGCCAAATATTGGATGTAAGGTCTATGCAGGAATATCGATCGGGTCATTTAAAAAATGCCTTGCAGGCTGATTGGACAGACAAAAATGAGTTTATGTACAGAATTCAATCATTGGATAGATCAAAACCGATTTACACTTACTGTTTCAGCGGAGTAAGAAGCAGCAGTGCAGCTGCATGGTTAAGAGCAAAAGGATTTGTAGCTTATAATCTGGATGGAGGCATTGCCGCATGGAAAAGAGAGAACAAAACGGTGGAAGGCTCCGCTAATGTGAAACAAGTTTCTCTGCAGGAATACCAATCATTCATTCCGAAGGATAAAACCATTTTAGTAGATATCAGTGCTTCCTGGTGTCCGCCATGCAAAAAAATGGAACCGATCATTGATTCTCTGGCGGCACATTTTGAAGTACTAAAGATTGACGGAGGTGAACAAGAGATCATTGTTCGTGAATTAAAGATCACAGTTTTTCCAACATTCATTGTTTATAAAAACGGAAAGGAAGTTTGGAAAAAAGAAGGGATTGTAAGTAAAGAAGAATTAGAAGTTCAATTAAGATAATCCTTATAACAGAAAGGGGCATTCATTTTCGTAATGCCCCCTTTGCTGTTTATTTTATTCCTGACCTAGACAGACTACAAAAGTATTTTAACGATTTTTATTATTTCATTTCATCATTCGCATTTATTATTACGGTATCACCTGCATGCAATAAGCCGAATACTTCCGATCTATCAGATGTTTCATTTCCGGTGATCACATCAATTTTCACTGTCTTACCATCGCGGATCAGGATCACATATTTCCTTTCAGTTGAACTGACCACAGCAGACTTTGGAACTGAAAAAGCTTCTGCATTCCCTTTTGTATACAGTACAATATCTGCATACATTCCGGGCGACAATAAACCAATATTATTCCAAACATCCATTTCAATTCGTTCGGACCTGTATTGTGTATTTACGTTTTCTGATTTACGACTGATAAAGGCGATATTTTTTTTGCCGGGATAAGCACTAACATAAAAGGATACGGTATCTTTTGTTTTTAATTGTGCGGCAACCCCTTCAGGAATATCAGCCTCTAATCGCAAATGGCTTACCTGCTTAAGTTCCAGCATTGGTTTATCTTTTGCAGCAGCATTCACCAAAGCACCGGGATGAACATTCCTTTCGGTGATCACACCATCAAATGCTGCTGTAACATTCAAATAATCCATCATCGTCTTCTGCATGTCCCAATTGGCTTTTTCTGCATTACATAGGGCACTGTCTGATTCCACTTTTGATCTTAATGTCGACAGGTCAAAAGGTGAAACAGCACCCTGCGTTTTGGATGCTTCCAGTATGCGGAAATAATGTTCTTTATCAATGGACAGATCTGATTTGGCACGAACATATTTTTCTTTTGCCTGCAATGTTGCTTGCTGCAACTCGGGTGCTTCCAATATCATTAACAAGGCTCCGGTTTTTACTTTGCTTCCTATATCGACCAAAACCGTTTTTACATAGCCATTCACTTTCGGAAAAATACTCACTTCCTGAAAGGCTGCTAACTGCGCAGGTAGTTTAATAACGGTGGATACGCCTGCTTTCTCAATGATGGCTGTTTGATATTTTGTTGCGGTGATTTTTACAGGCTCATTTTTTTTGTCATCCGCTTTTTGTTGCGAACATGCAGAAAAAATAATAGCCAGAGAAATGAAAATGATTATATGCTTCATGATTGATGGTTTATTGGTTGATGTCTTTCGATCAATGTCATTTAGTTAAGGAATACAATGTCATGTTGAGGCTCTCGAAACATGATTTTAAAACGAACATTCCGTTCATCACTCTTCGAGTGCCTCAGAGTGACAATCAGTAACTTAATTACTTTGATTTTCGGGTAATAAGGAAACTGATTTGAATGATGCTTTTTGCTGTATCCATCCATATACCAAGGGTACTATGAACAATGCAGCAAACGTAGACGCAGCAAGCCCTCCGATCACAGCCCTTCCTAATGGAGCAGATTGATCGCCTGCTTCACCTAGTCCGCTTGCCATCGGGATCATACCTGCGATCATGGCAAGACTCGTCATCAATATCGGACGCAAACGAATACTTGCCGCAACAGTTGCCGCTTTGAATGGATCTTTATATTCCAACCTCAATGCCTCAGCATTTGTTACAATTAAAATAGCATTGGCAACCGATACACCCACTGCCATAATTAGACCCATATAAGATTGAAGATTGAGTGTGGCGCCTGTTGCCAATAAAAACAGCATTGCTCCCAACAAAACAGCAGGCACTGTTGATAACACAGCAATAGCCAATCCGAATGATTGGTAGTTCGCAGCCAATAATAAAAGAATGACCAGTATGGCAGCGATCAATCCTGACTGTAATGAACCTAATGTTTCAGTTAAGAGTGATGACATCCCTTTTATCTCAGTGATCAAACCTGTTGGCGGTGCTCCTATTCCATTGATCGCTTTTTGAACAGCATTTGTTGCAGTGCTAAGATCTGTTTTATAAATATTGGCACTTACTGTTATAAATCTTCTGGGACCGCTTCTGTCATACTCGCCGGGTAAAATATCAGTAGATAAATTTGCAACATCTGATAATATGGGTCTTGACTGTCCCTTTACGAGTGCAATTGTTTGCAATTCTTCTACTGAATTCATAATGTATTCCGGAACCTGCACCTGTGTTTGATATGTATAGGATGTTTTATCGTCCAACCAAAAATTCTTACTGGTATACCTGCTGGAGGATGTAGCGGCAGTGATACTTCTCGAAACATTGTCCAGCGAAAGTCCTAGCATGGCTAACTTCTGTCTGTCTACTGTAATATTGATCGTAGGAAAATTTAAGGGTTGTGCAATTTGCAGGTCTCGCAAAAAAGAAATGCTTTTCAGTTTCTCTAAGAGTTTGGCTGAATAAGTTTTTATATCATTGATATTTTTACCTGCGATACGCACTTCAATGGGAGTAGAAGCACCCTGCGCCATTATTTTTTCAGTTAACTCGATCGGCTCAAAAGATATTTTGATGTTTGGGAATTTTTGAAAAATATTTTGTCGCAATAATTCTTTCAGATCTTCCATCTTCACCTTATAATCATCGCTTAAATTAACCTGGATCACCGATTCATGAGTACCGCTATTGAAGATGTATAAATTACTTGTCCCGAAATTGCTCGGTACTAATCCTACATATGCCGATGTTATAGCAATATGATGGTCAACAGTAGAATCAATGATATCGAGAACTGCTTTTGTTGTTCTCTCTGTTACTTCTAATCTTGTGCCATCAGGTTCTCTGATGCGTAGTTGTAATTGACCATTATTGGTTTTAGGCAATAGATCTTTCCCGATGATCATAAAGCAAAATCCTGCTGCGCTAAAAGCAATGATCAAATATAAGGTAACGATCAATTTTCTTTTAGGCATCCATCTTTCCAATAGATTGGCTAATCCCGTTTTTAATCTTTGAAAGAATCCGTTTTCTTCAGGATGCTTTTTATCTTCTTTATTGTGGATCTCAATTTCTAATAGCTCTTTATCATCCAAGGCCAACCCTGCATGCGCATGTACCTGATCATGCCTGTACTGAAATTTTTCTTCTTTCAATAACCAGTTGGCAATTACAGGTACCAATGTTTGTGCCGCGATAAAAGATATGATCATGGCAAATGCAATGGATAATGACAGCGGAAGAAACATGGCCTTAGGTACACCGCTCATAACAAATGCAGGAGCAAACACTGCCAGGATACACAGAAGGATCAACAATAATGGAAATGAGATCTCTTGGCAGGCATCTAATATAGCCTGTCGTTTATTTTTTCCCATCTCTAAATGCTGATGTATATTTTCAATGGTCACCGTTGCCTGATCTACTAGAATACCGATCGCTAAAGCCAATCCGCTCAGGGTCATGATATTGATGGTTTGCCCTGCTAATTTTAAAAATAAAACAGCACTCAATACTGCAACAGGAATGGTAATGACCACCACCAGACTGCTTCTCCAGTCCTGCAAGAAAAGCAATACCATTAAGCCCGTTAATATCGCACCCAGTATTCCTTCAGTCATCAAACTCTTTGCAGCATTGATCACAAAAATGGATTGATCGAATTCATAACTGATGTTTACATCATCGGGTAACAAACTTTTCATTTCCGGTAATTTGGAGCGCAATGTTTGCACCACTTCCCAGGTAGAAGCATCTGCAGTTTTTACAACAGGAATGTAAACAGAACGCTTTCCGTTCACTAAAGCATAATCAACCGTAACATCTGCACCATCCATTACTTTGGCCACATCACTTACAAATACCGAAGAACTGCCACTGCTTTTAATAGGGATCTGTTCAAACTGTTTCACTTTATCTTCCAGTGAATTAACGGAGGTAACGAACATCAAACTATCCACCCTTAAATTTCCGGATGGAGATACTGCATTATTTTTTGCGATCGCATCCACCACTTCATCGGCAGATAAATTATACGTGCTTAATTTTTGCGGATCAACATTAATTAAAACAGTTCTTGCATTGCTGCCAAAAGCCGGTGCTGCCGATAATCCGGGAACAGTTGCAAACAATGGCCTGATGCTTGTTAAAGCATGATCAAACTTTTCCTGTAAGGATTTTGTTTTGCTGCTGATTACCTATTCTCAAACA
>CAIKTE010000375.1 GCA_903830285.1 uncultured Chitinophagaceae bacterium
AGTAATAAAAGAATAGTAAGTGCATTTGGATTGATCCATTCAAGATTTGCGACCAATACATTCCCATCATGGAAACTGGCGCAGCCATTCCGTTATATCGCACACAATGGAGAGATCAATACTTTACAGGGTAATTTGAATTGGCTGAAGACAAGTGAAAAAGGCTTTACATCTCCTTATTTCTCCAAAGAAGAAATGGATATGTTATTGCCGATCATTTTTGCAGGACAATCAGATTCGGCTTGTTTGGATAATATGATCGAACTGCTCACCATGTGCGGAAGAAGTTTACCACATGTGATGATGATGCTGATACCTGAAGCATGGGATGGCAATGAAGCAATGAATCCTATCAAAAAATCATTCTACGAATTTCACGCTGCATTCATGGAACCATGGGATGGGCCTGCTTCTATCTCTTTCACTGATGGAAAGATCATAGGTGCTACATTAGACAGAAATGGTTTACGTCCTTCACGTTATTGTGTTACCACTGATGACAGGGTGATCATGGCATCTGAAACCGGCGTACTTCCTATTGATCAGAAACTGATCAAAGAAAAAGGAAGACTGCAGCCCGGGAAAATGTTTGTAGTAGATATGGAACAGGGAAGAATTATCAGTGATGATGAATTGAAGAAAAATATTTGCTCTCAGAAACCTTATGGCGAATGGTTGAATAAATACAAGATCCGTTTGGAAGAATTACCTGAACCAAGAGTTTTATTTACACACTTGCATCATGATCAGGTGTTCAAATATCAAAAAGCATTTGGTTATTCAACAGAAGACCTGGAAAATATTTTAACACCGATGGCATTGGATGGCAAAGAGCCTATCGGTTCTATGGGAACAGATACACCATTGGCAATCTTGAGTGACCAGCCACAGCATCTTAGTCATTATTTCAAACAATTATTTGCACAGGTTACCAATCCGCCTATCGATCCTATTCGTGAAAGACTGGTAATGAGCTTGGCAACATTTGCAGGTAATAATGGAAATTTATTGGTAGAAGATCCTTTGGATTGTCATAGTGTAGCATTGAAGCATCCCGTTCTTTCGAATCATGAATTGGAAAAGATCAGAAGTATTGATACAGGGATCTTTCAGGCAAAGACCTTACAAACATATTTTAGAGCAGATGGAAAACCTGGTTCATTACAAAAAGGATTAGATCGTTTATGCAGATATGCAGTGGACTCAGTTGAAGATGGATTTGAAGTAATTATTCTAACAGACAGAGCGATCGATAGTGACCATGCTCCTATTCCTTCTTTATTGGCAACAGCAGCTGTGCATCATCATTTGATCAGAAAAGGTTATCGCGGTCAGGTGGGAATTATTGTGGAAGCAGGCGATGTTTGGGAAGTACATCATTTTGCATGTTTGATAGGATTTGGTGCAACTGCCATCAATCCTTATCTGGCATTGACGACGATACGTGATCTAAAGATCGATGGTAAACTAGAAACAACATTAGATGCGGATCATCTCAAGAAAAATTATATCAAAGCTGTATGTGATGGATTACTGAAAGTATTCTCTAAAATGGGGATCTCTACTTTACAATCTTATCAGGGCGCACAGATCTTTGAGATCGTTGGATTGAACAAACAGGTAGTTGATAAATATTTTACAGGAGCTACTTCACGAATTGAAGGAATGGGACTGGATGAAATTGCAAAAGAAGCTTTGGCAAAACATTTCTTTGCTTTCAGTAAGACGGAAATTCCGGTACAACGATTACCGGTTGGTGGTGTGTATCAATGGAAACGCAAAGGAGAATTTCATTTATTTAATCCGCAGACCATTCATTTGTTGCAGCAGGCAACCAGTACAAATGATTATTCCGTATTCAAAAAATATTCGAAACTTGTTAACGATCAAAGTGAAAAAGCTTGTACGTTAAGAAGTTTATTAGAATTCAAACGCAATCGTACCGCTATTTCTATTGATGAGGTAGAACCCGCAGAAAATATTTACAAACGCTTTGCTACTGGTGCTATGAGTTTTGGTTCAATCTCTCATGAAGCTCATAGCACATTGGCTATTGCAATGAATAAGCTGGGCGGAAAAAGTAATACAGGCGAAGGTGGTGAAGATGAATTGCGTTATGAAAAATTAGCGAATGGCGATTCGATGCGTAGTGCCATCAAACAAGTTGCATCAGCTAGATTTGGTGTTACCAGTTTGTATTTAACAGAAGCTGATGAATTACAAATTAAAATGGCACAGGGTGCGAAACCCGGAGAAGGCGGACAATTACCCGGACATAAAGTGGATGATTGGATCGGAAGAGTACGTCATGCAACACCCGGTGTTGGCTTGATCTCTCCGCCACCACATCATGATATTTATTCTATTGAAGATCTGGCGCAATTAATTTTTGATCTCAAGAATGCAAACAGAAAAGCGCGTATCAGTGTGAAACTGGTTTCAAAAGCAGGTGTAGGAACGATCGCAGCAGGTGTTGCAAAAGCAAAAGCTGATGTTGTGTTGATAGCAGGATTTGATGGAGGTACAGGTGCATCACCTATCAGCTCTATCAAACATGCAGGATTGCCCTGGGAATTGGGATTGGCTGAAACACATCAAACATTGGTAAAAAATAAATTACGCAGCAGAATTGTTGTCCAGGCTGACGGACAAATGAAAACAGGCCGCGATATTGCTATTGCAGCTTTACTGGGTGCAGAAGAATGGGGTGTTGCAACTGCTGCATTGATCGTGGAAGGTTGCATCATGATGCGCAAATGTCATTTAAATACTTGTCCTGTTGGTGTGGCCACACAGGATCCTGAATTAAGAAAAAGATTTAAAGGTGATCCTGATCATGTGGTGAATTTTTTCAAATTCATGGTGCAGGAATTAAGAGAGATCATGGCAGAATTAGGATTCAGAACTGTGAATGAAATGATCGGTCAGGTGGATTGTTTGGAACCTAGAGAAAATATCACACACTGGAAATACAGCAAACTAGACCTGTCCCCTATTTTGTATAAAGAACCTGCATCAGAATATGTTGGTTTATACAAACAGGAAGAACAAGATCATGGTATTGCAGATGTATTGGATTGGAAATTATTGGAAGCGGCAAAACCTGCATTAGAGAAACAAGAAAAAATAAAAGCAGCATTCAATATCATTAATACCGACAGAACAATAGGTTCTATTTTATCGAATGAGATCAGTAAAAAATATCGTTCTGCGGGATTGCCGGATGATACTATCCATTTCAAATTCACCGGAACCGCCGGACAAAGCTTTGCTGCATTCAATACTAAAGGAATTACACTCGAACTAGAAGGTGACGCTAATGACTATTTCGGTAAGGGATTAAGTGGTGCAAGGTTGATCGTATATCCTGCCAAAGAAGCAACATTTGTTCCTGAAGAAAATATCATCATCGGTAATGTTGCCTTTTACGGTGCCACAAGTGGTGAAGCATTTATCAGGGGAAAAGCTGGGGAACGTTTCGCAGTGCGTAATTCAGGTGTAAATGCAGTTACAGAAGGTGTAGGCGATCATGGTTGCGAATACATGACAGGTGGTTGCGTTGTTATTCTTGGGGATACAGGAAGAAATTTTGCAGCAGGTATGAGCGGTGGTATCGCTTATGTGTATGATGTGAAAGGCAATTTTGTAAATAACTGTAACACTGAAATGGTTGATCTTGATAAAGTTGACACAGAGGATGTTGCTGAATTACAAAACCTGATTCAAAAACATTTTGATTATACAGGAAGCTCAGTTGCAAAATTTGTATTGAATGATCTGGAAAATCAACTGAAGAATTTTGTGAAAGTATTTCCTAGAGATTATAAAAAAGTTTTACTGGAAAGAAAACAAAAAGTTGCTGTTAATAAATGAGTAATGCTGTTATTAGAGATGCAAAAAGAGAAGATGTTCCGCAGTTGTTGAATATTTACAATGATGTTATTCTACATACAACAGCAGTGTACAGCTATCATCAGCATAGTTTAGAAATGCGTTATCAATGGTTTGATGAAAGAATAAAAACAGGGTTTCCTGTTTTTGTGGCAGAAGAAAATGGCATCATAACAGGGTTCAGCAGTTACGGACATTTCAGGGCATGGCCTGCATATAAATATACAGTTGAGAACTCTGTTCATGTACATAAAGAGTATCGTGGAAAAGGGATTGCAAAGTTGTTATTGAAAGCCTTGGTTGATGATGCTAAACAAAGCAACTACCACGCAATGATCGCAGGAATTGATGCAGCGAATGAAATAAGTATAAAATTGCATGAAGGTTTTGGATTTGTTGAGGTCGCAAATTTTAAACAGGTAGGATATAAATTCGGAAATTGGCTGGATCTTAAATTTTTTGAATTAATTTTTGATACGCCAAGGCATCCTACTGAAGATTGATTTGTATGGATGCCTAAAAAACAAAAAGTACAAGTCCCGATGAATCGGGAGCGACGAAAGAAAAGATGCTAAAAAAAACTAAAGCAGGTAACAAAAAAAACACAAAACAAATAAACTAAATGGGCAAGCCAACAGGTTTTATGGAATTCACGAGAGAAACACCGAGTAAAAGATCGGTGCAGGAACGTGTGCATGATTATAAAGAATATATCCAACCGTTTACAGAAATACAATTGAATAAACAGGCTGCACGTTGCATGAACTGTGGTGTACCTTTTTGTCACAGTGGTTGCCCTTTAGGAAATGTTATTCCTGAATTCAATGATGCAGTTTATGATGGCAATTGGGAAGAAGCCTACAGCATCTTAGCTTCAACTAATAATTTCCCTGAATTTACAGGAAGAATTTGCCCGGCACCCTGCGAAAGTGCCTGTGTATTAGGCATCAATCAACCACCGGTTACCATTGAGGAAATAGAAAAGCATATCATTGAAATTGCTTTCGATAAAGGTTTTGTAAAAACAAATAAACCCAATATTCGTTCAGGAAAAAAAGTAGCTGTCATTGGTTCAGGACCGGCAGGACTGGCTGCAGCTGCACAATTAAATTATGCAGGACACACAGTCACAGTTTTTGAAAGAGATGACGCTCCTGGTGGATTGTTGCGTTATGGTATCCCTGATTTTAAATTAGAAAAATGGGTAATTGACAGAAGAGTGAAATTATTGGAAGAAGAAGGCATCAACTTTAAATGCAATGCAAATGTTGGAGTTAATGTAAGTATCAATGATCTGCTGAGAGAATACAATGCAATTGTGTTGGCTGGTGGTTCAACTGTTCCAAGGGATCTGAAAGTACCCGGAAGAGAATTGAACGGCGTTTATTTTGCCATGCAATTCTTAAAACAAAATAATAAATATGTTGCAGGCAAAGATCCTTTTGCAAATCCCAATATCGAAAGTAATATTTTGCAAGCTGAATTAAAAGCTACAAATAAAAATGTTGTTGTAATTGGTGGTGGTGATACAGGAAGTGATTGTGTTGGGACTTCAAACCGGCAATCTGCTGCATCTGTAACACAATTTGAGTTATTGCCTAAACCGCCTGAAAGCAGAACAGAACATATGCCTTGGCCAACATATCCAATGATTTTAAAAACTACAACTTCTCATGAAGAAGGAGTTGAAAGAAAATGGTCTGTTGCCAGCAAAGAATTTATTGGTGATGAAAATGGGAATCTTAAAGCCATAAAAATTGTTGATTTGGAATGGAAGAGTTCTGCAGATGGAAGGCCATCCCAATTTTCGGAACTTGCCGGAAGCGAAAGAGAAATCCCCTGTGAGCTAGTTTTATTAGCAATGGGGTTTTTATACCCTCAAAAAGAAGGACTATTAAATGAATTGGGTATTGAATTAGATGAGCGAGGCAATGTAAAAGCATCAGAAAAAACATATCAAACCAGCATTTCTAAGATCTTTACAGCCGGTGATATGCGACGTGGACAATCACTGGTTGTTTGGGCCATTAGTGAAGGAAGGGAATGTGCCAGAAAAGTTGATGAATTTCTGATGGGGCATTCTGTATTAGAAACTAAAGACAATTCAATATTACAGGCGACAATGTAATCTCTGTAAATTATTAAATAAAAAACCTTGCAAATCATCGTTTGCGGGGTTTTTTATTTAATAATCATTAGACGAGCTACTTAGAATATAAAAAAAACAATAAAATAGATGTTTGCTAAATTAAAAAATATAAAATGTGTATATATTTTGATAAATTATTCAATTTTTTACCTAATTTGCCAATAATTATTCAAATGTATATTTTTATAATTTGAGTGATTAACTTACTAAAACAGATTAATAAACACTTATTCAATTCATTGAGCCGATTTGAATAATATCTGATAAAGTAACCGAAAGTTTTTAATCCAATAATCCATATATATAATTTTTTGCCATACAGGTTTTAAGTATACTTCTATTGAGGATTAACCGGAAGTATTTCTCTAACGTAATGCTTGAAATAAGAAAGAAAATGTTCTTTCAACCGGAAGAAAGGATGATGTCTTCCGATTTTTTAACCTTAAAACAAGAAAAATGGTAAAAAAACTAATTACTGTATTAGTAGGCATTTCAAGCATTATTTCAGCAATGAGCCAAACAGATTCAACAAAGCTTGATACAACAAAAAAAGCAGCACCCGCTCCCGCTGTGCCTTCTACTACGTTTACCTATTCAGTAGATGCTTATTATAGAGCAGATTTTCAGAATCAACTCAGTAATAATAAAACCAGTTTTACCAATTCAATGAATTCATTC
>CAIKTE010000376.1 GCA_903830285.1 uncultured Chitinophagaceae bacterium
GATTAATCAAAATAAACCCATCAGCCCCGGAGGGGCGGCATTATGGTAGACAGATTAATCAAAATAAACCCATCAGCCCCGGAGGGGTGGCATTATGGTAGACAAATAAATCAAGAGTAATCCATCAGCCCCGGAAGGGCGACATTATACATTCTCTTCAATTCCAATATTATGATTCCCATTTCGCCCATGCTGAAGTTTTCACCAGCATGATTCATATACAATCTTTATTGATATGTTGTAATATTTCAAATTGACTTATCAGAACAATGGAAATATCTTACTAATTCCGGTTGTTGAAAACACAACCAGCACTACAAATAAAACTTTCACTCATTTTAAATTAAAGACGCATAATTTTGAAACGCATTCTTTATTTATTATTCTGATGGTGAAAACACCAACAGAGGCATAATTTTGAAACAAATTATTGATCAGTGACCATAGAACAATTGTATCAGATCTATCAGTTACACCCTTCTGTTCAAACAGATACACGCAAATTGCAAAAGGGAGATATTTTCTTTGCTTTGAAGGGACCTAATTTCAATGCCAACCAATTTGCATTACAAGCACTGGAACAAGGGGCAGCTTATGCTGTAATTGATGAAGTAATTGATGCAACTGATGAAAGATTGATACTGGTGAATAATGCATTGGATACATTACAACAATTGGCAAAACAGCATCGCAAGCAATTGAATTGCCCTTTTATTGCCATCACAGGAAGCAACGGTAAAACAACCACGAAGGAATTGGTTCACGCAGTATTATCATCACATTATAAAACATACACCACTCAGGGCAATCTCAATAATCATATCGGTGTGCCGCTTACTATATTGACTGTAAAACAAGATGCTAATTTTGCTGTGATAGAAATGGGCGCCAATCACCTGAAAGAAATTGAATCATATTGTGCCTATACCTTACCAACCCATGGCATCATTACCAATTGCGGTAAAGCTCATTTGGAAGGTTTTGGAAGTGAAGAAGGTGTAAGGAAAGCCAAAGGTGAATTGTTTGATTTCCTGCGTGCGCATGATGGCACAGCGTTTATTTACAAGGATTATGATTATCTGCAAACAATGAGTAAAGGCATCCCGCATATTTATACCTACGGAACAAAAGGTGCTGCACTTTCAGGAACTGTAAAAAACAGTGACCCTTTATTGGAAGTAGCTTTAGCTGCAGGATCAAATATTTCTTCTTTGCAAACACAATTGGTAGGCGATTATAATTTGCCCAATGTTTTATGTGCCATTGCTGTCGGTAAATATTTTAATGTACCGGAAGAGAAGATAAAAGCATCGATAGAAAATTATTCCCCTTCTAACAGTCGTTCACAAATGATAGAAAGAGGAAGCAATAAGATCATTCTGGATGCTTACAATGCCAATCCTTCGAGCATGAAACTGGCAATTGAGAATTTTGCAAAACTGAATGCAGTTAATAAAATATTACTCCTGGGAGGCATGATGGAATTGGGTGAGGACAGTCTGCAAGAACATGAATCCTTGATTAAACTGATTCAGCAATATCCATGGAAACAAGTGGTATTGGTTGGTGGTGATTTTAAAAAGGTCACCCATCCATTCCTTTATTTTGATCGGTCAATCGATGCAAGAGAATGGTTACAGCAACAGCATTTTGAAAATACAAGCTTTCTCATCAAGGGATCAAGAAGTATGCAGATGGAGAAACTCATAGCTCAAAGCTATTAGCTCCTAGCTTTGGTTGATTATTGATTAAATAGGAATTATTACAATCTATAATTACCTTACAAATAACATGAGTAAAGAACATCATACAAAACCTAATTATTTGATCAGTCTGCTTAGCAATAAATGTCCCAGATGTAGGGTTGGCAATATTTTTACATCAAAGAAGGCATACGATTTCAATAATTATACGAAAATGCATGAACATTGTCCCGTATGCGGACAACGTACTGAGATCGAAGTAGGCTTTTATTATGGAACGGGTTATGTGAGCTATGGTTTATCTATTGCGTTCCTGGTAACAACATTTGTTGCATGGTGGGTTTTGATCGGTATGTCTTTTTCTATCGATGATAACAGGATCTTTTACTGGATGGGTACCAGCATCACTTTATTATTGATCTGTCAGCCATTGATCATGCGTTTATCCAGAACATTATGGTTGAGCTGGTTTGTAAAATATGATCCCGACTGGAAAGAACACCAACCCAAGAAACACGAAAGAATAGTTCCCGAACAAATGAATAACTGGTAATTTATTTGCTGCTTACTTTAACGCCTTCCATATTCCTTTCTTTTACTTCATCGGCTTTTTTTACAAACTTGGATTTGATCATGACACTTCCTTCCGTGCCATTGGTGATATGATAAAACATCCCATCATATTTGATCTTTCCTTCTCCATTATCATACCATGAAAAAGCAAGGATCTTATAGGGATCAGAAACAGCGGCGTTTCTTGTTTTACCGAAAGTGAGGAATTTATTTTCTCCCTTTTCAAAAGAAACTAGGATCTTTTCCGGAAATGTTTCGGAGCAGATACCCGGAGTAAACTTTTCAAGTTTTACAATATTGATGTATTTGCCGTCTATTATTTTTACTTTCCCTTTTGTAACTTTTGCTTCTTCTTTGCTGATCTCTCTTTTCAATTCAATATTCCTGTCAACATAGAACTGGATCTTATCCAGTTTGATACCGCCATTTTCAACTCTGGTTCTTATTTCAGGCGTAAACAAGGTCTTAGAACTACTGCAGGAGATCATTAAAACAGATGCTGTAATACTCAGGATCAGAAAGCGGATCAATTTCATTGTGGTTGTTTTATGAGATTAGTACAAACAGTTTGCCAAAAGCATGTCAACAAGTAAATAGGAGCTTATTATATCGGTGAAGTTTAATAATTGATTGTTAAAACAAAAAGACCCGCAATAATTGCTGGTCTTTTGTTCTTTTCTTCCCCCCTAAACGATATTAGAAAATATACTTGATACCGAATTGTCCCTGCCAACGAGAGTTCATAGGATCAACTGTGTAATAGTGACCATTTAAACCGGTTGGTTTTACAAAGTTGAATGTTGGATTATATCCTGAAGCAGGAGCACCAACAGCCTTGCCGTTTGCATCAGCAACAAACTTTAAGAAGTTAACCGTATAGTTATTAAGATTGGTTACGAATGTAACATGACCCCAATCGTTGTTCAATAAGTTCAATACATTGAATACATCAAGACTGATCTGTATCGCTTGTGATTTATTGGATTTACTTAATTTGAATTCATGCATCAGTTTCATATCCAGATCATGATTCCATGGAGTACGCATTCCGTTTCTTTCAGCATACTGTCCGCGACGTGTACTTAAATATTTATCAGCATTGATGAATGCATCCAGATCCTGCCATTGTTGTGCAGCAGTATAAGAGCCATTGTCTTTCAAATTAATATCAGCCTGTGTTTTGGGTATATAAGGCAATGGTGCATTCGATCCGGAACCAAATGAAGGCGATTGATAAATTAAGCTATAAGGGCTTCCGGATGTTCCTGCATAAAAGAAAGATAAGGATGTGATATTAGACGGATTCCATGCCAGACTACTAGACCATGTGGCAACGATTCGATGACGCAGATCGAAATTAGAATATGCCAATTGAGAATTACTTGGAACATTTGCAGGATTTACATTAAAGCTGCTCTCCCATGAATTACGGATACCATTGGTGATGTCCTTGCTCATGCCATAAGTATAGGCTAAACTCCAGTTAAAGTTCAATGAATGACTGCCCAGCATTGTATTGGTGAATTTGCTGATCTGTCCTGTTATATTATACCGATATCCTTCACTCGTATTGGTAAGAAAATACACGTTAGAATAAGCACTGTTATATTTTCCGCCAACATAAACCGGCGTTTGTGTGGGGCCTGTTGAATAATATGCTACAGAATCTTTTAAATTGATCTGCTCATATTTTACATCATAGATCGTCTTGGTATATAAAACATCGAATGTGAATTTATACCCTTTGCCAAATTTGAAATCTGCCGCTAAACTACTGCGCCATACAGTTGGTAATTTGAAATTATTATCGAATACATCGATCTCACGAGTACTACTTCTTGAAGCACCACCATATTTGGTAACGGTATCTTTTAATCCCTGTGGATTGATGGCCAAAGGAACATACTGACCGGCAGCAGGACCATTCCAGTCAATATTACCATAAGTACCTCCGTTCAAAGTATACGCATATCCATACCATGCAAATGGAACTCTTCCTGAAAATATTCCGGTACCGCCGCGAAGAATGATGGATTGATCACCATTAACATCATAATTAAACCCTATTCTAGGAGATACTGCAACCCGAGATGGTAATTTACCTGTTAAGTCTTTAAATGCTGTATTGCTATACGTAGGATTGGCTGATACATATCCCGCAGAATTTGTTGAATTCAATGCTGGATCTAAATAAGGCTGACTGCCCACAAAAGAATAATCTAACCTGATACCACCAGATAATTTAAACTTCTTACTGATAGAGATCTCATCCTGTCCGTAAACACTGGTCAATGCAACATTAAAAGGATTGGGTGGATTATTATAAATATCATCCCTGTTATTAGATAATTTAGGATCAGTGATAAAAGCACCACGGATACGACTAGGATTATCTGCAAGGAAACTGCTTAATCCTCTCGCATATTCCCATCTGCCGTTATATGAATTGATAAAGCCGTAAGTCAGATTATAAAATTCATTATGCGTTCCGAATGTGAATTTATGGATACCCTTGGTTACGGTAACATTATCGCTCAGTTCAAAAGTGCTTTGCTTTAAATTATAGATCGAAGCTTCTCTCCAGGTACCTAAAGTGATACGTCCGTTATCAATATCTATATAGGGAGAAATGGGACCCGGGAAATCTCTGTACTCATGAATATTGATATAGCTAACATTGAATTGATTGGTTACATCAGCGCTAATTTTTGTTTTCACTTCAGCAACCAGGTTTAAATTCTTTGTATGCTGTGTAAAATCTGTTGAACCAAATTGGAAATTGGTAGAAGATCTTTCCAGATTATTACCACTGCCATTGGTATAAATGGCACGGATCATCAATGTGCTTTTCTTATTCAGATTAAAATCTAGTCTGGCAAAAACCTTATCGCTTTTTGTAAATATTTTATACGCGCCTAAATAGTTTCCCGGATCATAACCATATTTGGTTTGCAATTGAGAAACGATTTGCTGTCCTTCTGCTGCTGTCATAGCTGCACCCGGATCTCCTACATTATTAAAACTGGGTTCTTTTCTGTCTGTATGCTCATAGTTAACGATAAAGAAAGCTTTATTTCTTACCAACGGACCACTCAATGTGGCACCATATTGATAATCGGAAAAATCAGAACCGATCTTGGTTTTTAATCCATCTACACTTTTACCTACCAAAACCTGGCTTCTTCCATATCCGTAAACAGATCCGTGAATATCATTAGAACCACTCTTGGTTACTGCATTCACACTACCACCGGTAAAATTTCCTAATCTAATATCATAAGGCGCCAATTGAACCTGCACTTCCTGGATCACATCAATGCTGTATGGATTGGTACGTGTACCTGAACCTGCTGCTCCTGATTGCCCCTGACCACTTACACCACCCGCAGAATTACTGAAACCGAATGCATCATTATTAATGGCACCATCGATCGTTAAATTATTATAACGGAAATTAGATCCTGCATAGCTGTTATTATTCGACTGAGGTGTTAAACGTGTAAAGTCTGATAAGCTTCTTCCGATAGTAGGCAAAGTAGATAACTGCCTACTTCCAATGATTGTTGCACCTGCAATAGTTTTTCTTCCGCTAGCAGTAACAGTAACTTCTTTCAGGTCTGTTGTTGTTGATGTAAGGCTGAGATTTAATTCAGGATTATTTCCCAATGAAAGATTCACATCTTTCATCAGTTCATCTTTAAATCCTAATGAAGAAACTTTAA
>CAIKTE010000377.1 GCA_903830285.1 uncultured Chitinophagaceae bacterium
CAGGGATATCGAAGCATTCGACAGTAATACTGCCATTATCATGGCCGTTGCAGAACCTGCTCTGATCTTAAAAACAAAAGATGGCGGCAAGAATTGGTTCAAAGTCTTTGAAGACACAACGAAAGGAATGTTCTTAGATGCCTTCTGCTTTGCCGATGAATCGACAGGAATGGTGATCGGTGATCCGATCCATACCAAACCTTTTGTTGCCATGACCATGGATCAGGGCGATACATGGATGGATCCGGTGAGAGGCGACTCAACAAAATTGCCCACATTATTTTCAGGCGAGGCTTTCTTTGCTTCCAGCGGGACAAACCTTTTTATTAAAAGAAATGAGGAAAATAAACTGATCGGCGGCTTTGCATCCGGTGGAATGAAAGCAAGATTCTTTACCGACAAAGAGAATTTCCCTATTCCGCTTATTCAGGGAAAAGAAAGCACCGGAGCTAATTCAGTTGCCATCAATAACGCCAATCAAATGACGATCGTTGGCGGAGATTTTGCACATGATAAAGATACTGTCGGCAATTGTGTATTATCTAATGACCTTGGAAGAACCTTTACTAAACCAACAGTTTCTCCGCATGGCTATAGAAGTTGTGTCATTTATATCAATGAAAAACAATTAGTTGCTTGCGGCACATCGGGCATTGATATTTCGAATGATGGTGGTGATCATTGGCAACTGATCTCTACTGAAAGTTTTCATGTGCTGCAAAAATCAAAGAATGGGTCTTCTGTTTTTCTTGCCGGCAATAAAGGAAGAATTGCAAAGTTGATTTTATAGCCGAATAACGGATCTCAACTAGCAGCAATATTAAATTTTACCTGCACTTTAAACTTTGAGTATCCTACAAAGTCAATGTAGCATTCAGAATTCCGCATCTCAAATATTTAAACTTATCGTCGAATATCAAACTAGTGTTTAGTTTTATGCAGCAGGGTTAAACAAAGGCACTTCGTTCCCGAAGTGCCTCCTTTATTTTTTGAAGGCAAAGTATACAGCTCCCATAATAAATAAAAAGCTCACCAGATATTTCTTTTCAAAAGGCTCATTCAAATAGAATACTGCAAATACCGAAAACACGACCAATGTAATGATCTCTTGTGTAACTTTTAGCTGAAATCCGTTCCATCCATTGGCAAATCCTGACCTGTTGGCAGGTACCATCAGGCAATATTCAAAAAATGCTATACCCCAACTCACTAGCACGGCTTTCCAGAGAGGTATCCCTTTTTCCTTTAAATGACCATACCAAGCAAACGTCATGAAGATGTTGGACAGCAGTAATAATCCGATCGTTTTCATACGCAAAATATTTTTCCGAAAGTAGCGGATTAATTCAGTTTGTTTCTATCTTGCTTTGACAGTTTGCCACTTGAAATAAGAACTGCATGAATATTGTACTTATTTATTTCAGAAATGTAGATTATGAAAAAGTTTCAGGCAATCATTAAATTCACGATGGACGAGAACTTTATGACCTTTGTTCCGCCACACCGCACTTATATCAACTATTTGATCAATAAAGGAGTGATAGACATGTATGCAGTAAGCATGGAGAGCCAAACCTGCTGGATCACATTAAGCGCAGAATCAAAGACAGAAGTGGATAATTATCTCTCAAAAACCCCATTATACAAGTACTGGACCTACGTAATTGAGGAATTATTTGTGTACGATAGTCAGCAATATCGCCTACCTGCTGTTCAACTCAATTAAAAAAATTTTGGCTGTTATCATACAGACCCTATTTTTGCACTCCCAAATAAACAACGAACTTGTTTTAAGAAGGGAGTTTAGCTCAGCTGGTTTAGAGCATTCCGATTTACGATCGGAAGGAATCGGCGGAGATCAAATAAAATAAAGGGAGTTTAGCTCAGCTGGTTTAGAGCATTCCGATTTACGATCGGAAGGAATC
>CAIKTE010000378.1 GCA_903830285.1 uncultured Chitinophagaceae bacterium
AATGGTCAATACAGGGTTAATTACGAGCAATCAAAATTGACCTTACAGAATACAGTATTGCAGAAAGACCAGGCCAATCAAACATTAAAACAGAATATCTATACCTCCTATACGAATGCAGTAAATGCATTTGAAAAACTGAATGCGAGCAAAAAGAATGTGGAGAGTGCTCAAAAAGTATATGACTTCTCTTTTAAGAGATATGAAGTGGGTTTATTGAGTACACTGGAATTGATCACCAATCAGAATAATTTACTAACTGCCAAATTGCAGCTGGTAACAAGTGAATATGATTATGTGTTTAAAATGAAATTGCTGGAATTTTATAAGGGTCAGGGTTTGAAATTGTAATGGCTCCTTACAATATTTATTTGATACAATATTAATTGAAATTAGAAATCTTGTTTTATGAATAAAACGCTTCTTTGGATCATCATCGGATTAGTAGTAGTTGTTGGCGGACTTTTTGGCTTGAAAGCTGCCGGCGTAATTGGTAAAGATGAAGGCATCAAAGTATCAACAGAAAAAGCTGTAAAAAGAACTATCATCGAAACCGTAAACGCAAGTGGTAAGGTTTACCCTGAAGTGGAAGTGAAAGTGAGTCCGGATATCAGTGGTGAAATAGTAGAATTAGGGGTTAATGAAGGCGATAGTGTTCGTAAAGGAGAAGTACTCGCAAAAATTTATGCTGATATTTATTTAACGCAACGCGATCAGGTAGTGGCAGGGGTGAACCAGGCGAGAGCACAAGTTTCTAATTCGGAAGCATCATTGGTTGGATTGAAAGCCACTTTGGATCAGGCACAGATTAATTACAATCGCCAAAAAAGATTATTGGATGATAAAGTGATTAGTCGCTCTGAATTTGAAACTGCAGATCAGGCTTTACGCAATTCGCAGGCTAATTATAATGCTGCCATTCAGGGTATTAAAGGGTTACAGGCCAACATTCAAAATGCACAGGCACAATTGGCAAAAGCAGATAAAGATCTTTCCAGAACAGTGATCACTTCACCTATGGATGGTGTGATCAGTTTAATGAGTGTGAAGAAAGGCGAACGTGTGGCAGGTAATAGTTTTAATGTGGGTACAGAAATGATGCGTATTGCCGATATGAACAGTATTGTGGCACAGGTGGATGTGGGTGAAAATGATATTCCAAAAGTAAAGATCGGTGATACTGCTGTGGTAGAAATCGATGCATATAATAACAGGAAATTTAAGGGACTTGTATATAAGATCGCTAATCCTATCACCAATGCTTCTTCTACAACAACATCAACGGATGTAACAAATTATAAAGTGCATATCCGTTTGTTCATCGACAGTTACAGAGACCTGATCGTGAAAGGACATTTCCCTTTCCGTCCGGGAATGAGTGCCAGTGCCGATATTCAAACAACCACTCAAAAAGATGTTTTAAGTGTTCCATTGAATGCGGTTACAACACGTGATAAGAAAAGTGATAAAGAAAAAGCAGCAGATAAAGCCGATAAGAAGGATGATGCAAAAGCAACTGATAACAATGCTGCCGCTGCAAAATCAACTTCAGCTTCTGATGATATGGATGAAGTGGTTTTTATTATGCAGAAAGATGGTACTGTTAAAAAAGTAAAAGTAAAAACCGACATTCAGGATCTGAACTATATCAGGATTGCAGAAGGATTAAAGGAAGGTGATGAAGTAGTGACCGGTCCTTATACTACGGTAAGCAAAACATTAAAAGACGGCGACAAGGTAAAAGTTACGCCGAAAGATAAATTGTTCGAAGACAAAAAGAATTAAATGAAAGGGAAGCTTTTGCTTCCCTTTTTTATTGTTCGCTCATTTACAAAACATCCTTTCGTATGTTTGTTGTGTATTAATTCGAAGGTTATGAAATTTGG
>CAIKTE010000379.1 GCA_903830285.1 uncultured Chitinophagaceae bacterium
ATGGCATCATCAACCTGTTTGCCCAATCCCATACTTCTCAAGGTGCTTTCAACTTTCTGTGCTTCGGGAGGTAAGAGGATTTTTACGGCGGCATTCCCAAAAAAGCCATCTACCTGCGATAATGTAGCAGTCCCTTTATTGGTTCCATTGGTCAGGGCTTCTTTTAAACCGGCAGAAATATCTGCGGTGCTTAATCCCCCGCCAGTTACTGCCTGCTTGGCTTTATTCAGTAAACCATTTAATCCTTGTGAATGAGCTGTTAAACAAATCAATGCAAAAAGCCCCAGAATAGGTAAACGTTTCATAGTATTTTATTTCAATTAATTCAGGAAAATAAATTTAACTACAAGATACTTGTGTAATAGGTGATTGGACACATTTTAATGATATAAAATTGTGTTATTGTACTGTAAATCTATTTGCATTAAAATAACGCTGAAATAGATCAGGGCAAATTGTTGGATATACGATATTTTTAATCGGATAATCTATTTTGATTCTTTAATAGGGTGGAAAAACCACTCAAATTGACCCCCTGATACCAGCGTAAACTGACCCCCTCTCGCCAGAGCAATGTGACCCCCTGTCGCCATTTCAAATTGATCCCCTAAAAGTTGGTAAAAGGATTAATTGTTTTTGTAGCAAAAAAGGATGAGGTTCTTGGTTCACCAAGCCCTTGTTTTTCATGTCTAACAAAACAATTGAGATGTTTACAATACGCCAGATACTTCGCCTTTACGCTTCGGGCAAGGGCACAAAATACATCAGCCAATCAACCGGTGTGGCCCGTAATACGGTTAAAAAGTACCTGTACAGGTATGTGCTGTCAGAAAAAACAATCGAACAGATCGAGGCAATGAGTGATGCACAGATGTCCGGTTTGTTTTTGATTAAAGGGCGCATGGAAGTGGTCAATAAACGATTATCAGATCTGGAACCACTACTGCCTTTATATGCTGCTATGCTTAAAAAACGTGGTGTAACAAAGGGGATGGTACATGCAAAATACCTGCTTCAATGCCCTGATGGTTACAGGAGTTCTTCATTTTTAGAAAAGATCAATCAATTTATGCAGGCGGGCAAGCCATCGATGAAAATGACACACAAGGCGGGTGATAAACTGTTCGTGGATTTTACAGGACAAAAATTACAGTTGGTCGATGCGTTCACCGGTGAGATAAGTGAGCTTGAAGTTTTTGTGGCGATACTGGGATGCAGCCAGCTCACTTTTGTTATGGCGGTGCGCTCTCAATGCAAGGAAGATTTTATACTGGGCTGTGAAAGGGCATTGCATTTTTTTGGAGGCGTACCGCAGGCTATTGTTCCCGATAATTTAAAATCTGCAGTTACCAAAGCCAGTAAGTATGAGGCACAGCTCAATGACAACTTTGCCGCCTTTGCAGAGCATTACCACACGTTTGGGTTCCCTACGAGAACGTATAAACCAAAAGACAAAGCGCTGGTGGAAGGAGCCGTTAAGATCATATACAAGACCATTTTTTCTAAGATCGATCAAAACGTATATCACACACTTGACCAGATCAATCAGGACATCCTTATTCATTTAGAAGTTCACAACAATGCAAAACTCACCGGCGAAAATTATAGCAGGCGGCAACAGTTCGCAGAACTCGAAGCACAAACATTACAGCCCCTTAATCCTTATCTGTTTGAGTTGATGACGACTCAATTATCTACCGTAAACAAATACGGCCATGTGTTGCTAAGCGCAGATAAACGCTATTACAGTGTACCCTTTAAGTTGATCGGTAAACGGTTGAAGATAAAATATACCAGCACGAAAATAGAAGTGTATGACCAGGATGAAGTGGTAGCTATTCATGACCGCTTTTTTGGAAAGGGATTAAAGTACATCACCATACAGGACCACCTGGCCACGCAACATAAATATTTAGCGGAGTGGAACCCGCAGAAATTTATGGCCACCGCCAGTTCTATTGGTGAAGCAGTGGCGCAGTATATAGCTAAGATATTAGCCAGGGAAATGTATCCGGAGCAAAGCTATAAATCATGTTCCGGTGTATTGAGTTTTGCCAAACGGGTAGGCAATACCAGGCTCATCAATGCGTGTAAAAGAGCAGACGGCTTTGGTATATATAACTATGGCATCATCGACCAGATCTTACGTTCAAAAGCGGATGCCATCCCGTTTGAAGATGAAATATCGAACCCCGTGATGCCGTTGCACGAGAACATACGCGGACAGGATTACTACGAATAAATCATTAACCATTTAAAACAAAATAACAACCATGAACAAGGAAACAGTAAAGAAAATGGGCGACATGCGCCTCTACGGGATGCAGACTGCTTTTAAAACATTTGTTGAACTGCCGCCACCGGTAAGCTTCACCAATGATGAAATGGCCCAGTATTTAGTTCAGAATGAATGGGATGACCGCAAGCACCGCTCATTACAACGAAACATTAAAACAGCTAAGTTCCGCTATGTGGCAGATGCTGAAGGAATAGATTATGATCACAAAAGAGAACTTGATAAAAACCAGATCGACAGGTTGTTCACCTGTGAGTTTATTAAAAAAGGACAGGATGTATTTATCACCGGAAGCACGGGAACAGGTAAAAGTTATTTAGCTTCTGCCATTGGGCACCAGGCTTGTTTAATGGGCTTCAAAGTCTATTATGCCAATACCGCCAAGTTGATGTCCATTTTAAAATTGGCAAAAGCAGATGGCTCACAGTTAAGAGAATTGGCCCGGATAGAAAAGCAGGATCTGCTGATACTTGACGACTTTGGTATACAGGCCTTCGATGCAGGTGGCAGGGCGCAATTAATGGATATCGTTGAAGACAGGCACGGCAAACACTCTACCATCATTGCTTCGCAGGTTCCTGTAAAAAACTGGTACGACGTGATCGGCGAACAAACCGTGGCCGATGCCATACTTGACCGCCTGGTACATCAATCAGTTCGCATTGAACTGAAAGGCGAATCGTTAAGGAAAAACAGGAAAGAACCAAGTGAAGAACAGACAGATAAAAATATTAAATCAAAATAGACAGATAAAACATTACGTTTGAAAATCAAAAGCAGTTAGTTCTTTACCATTTTTTAGGCCCTAATAACCAATTTTTGAAACGGTGTTCTCAGGGGGTCACATTGCTCTGGCGGAAGGGGATCAGTTTGTCTGGTATTTACATTAACCCGGCTTTTTGTAAACTTACCGGTTATTCTTTTGAAGAAGCTATTGGCCAAAATCCAAAAATATTAAAATCTGGACACACCACCGATTCTGAATATAAAGGCCTCTGGAACAAAATCAATAACAACAAAC
>CAIKTE010000380.1 GCA_903830285.1 uncultured Chitinophagaceae bacterium
AATGCAACCCAACTCAGATTCATGGCCCATTCAAGAATGGTAGACCATGTTTCTTTGGTTTCTGAAAAATGCGGTGCATTATTATTATGGGAAGAAGAGAGTAATACGGGTAATGAGAATAACAATAGCCATGCTGCAATATGCAAAATGACGATCACCCATTTATTATTGTACCAGGAAGTCTTCACTATGATTGTTTTAGGCAGAAAAAATATCAGTTCATAAAACTACTCATAGTACAGCATTGTTGGAAAAAAAATGCGACGATCTCTTAAAAAGCCGAGACCATTTGAATAGCCGAGATCAAGAGGTTTGAATAGATCCACGAATCAAAAAGTCCACCAATACTTTCTATTCAATATGCAAATAGACTATTATCATAATTATCCTATTTACAAAGACTTTATAATTCACCTATTAGTTAAGGAAGAAACAAGCACGCAACATTTTCATCCTTTTGGGGAATGAGGATATCCTTTTCTTCGTAATTCCTTCGTGATCTCCTGCTATCTTCTTGCTGTTTTGTTGCAGTGCTCTCGAAGAACTCTCGAAGAAACCAGCTAAAAGATACGAATGAGGGGATAAGAAGGTAGGAACGTGAATCGTTCCTCCTTCGCCTCAGCCTTCGCTAAAGCTACAGTTGATGAATACGCTATGGAGGATAAAGAATCGCGAGATCGTGAGAACCGTTGCGTACGTTGTATTCGTTGCGATCGTTGCGTGAAACAAGAAAACGTGAATCGCAAGTCGGTAATCGCGAGTTTGGAAGAAACGTTGCGCTCGTTGTATTCGTTGCGAACATTGCGTGAAACAAGAAAACGTGAATCGTTAGTCGGAAATCGCAAGTTCGTGAGAACCGTTGCGTGAAACAAAAAGCACTGTTATAGAGGCATTTACCCCTTGTCCAATATATTTAGCTAAAAAATACTAAAAAAATTAGTGTGTATAATTAAAATGTATTAGTTTTATCCCCTAATTAATTTTGAAAGTAAAATCACAATGTATGAGTAACGCAGAAAAAATGAAGGCCCTTAAGCTGACAATGGACAAGATAGACAAGGATTATGGTAAAGGAAGTGTGATGCTGATGAATGAAAAAAGTACCGAACCCATGGAAGTGATCAGTACCGGTTCCATCGGTCTGGATATTGCATTGGGCGTAGGCGGTATCCCAAGAGGAAGAGTGATCGAAATATACGGACCTGAATCTTCCGGTAAAACAACCATCGCTACGCATATCATTGCCGAAGCGCAAAAGAAAGGTGGCATGTGTGCCATCATAGATGCCGAACATGCATTCGACAGTAACTATGCGCAGAAATTAGGAGTGGATGTAGATAATCTCTTGATCTCTCAACCCGATTATGGTGAACAGGCTTTGGAAATAGCTGACCGTTTAATATTATCCGGTGCACTGGATGTAGTGGTGATCGATTCTGTGGCCGCACTGGTTCCTAAAAGTGAACTGGAAGGAGAAATGGGCGACAGCAAAATGGGATTGCATGCAAGACTGATGAGTCAGGCTTTGCGTAAGCTAACAGCAACCATCAGCAAGACCAATACCATTTGTATCTTCATCAATCAGCTGCGTGAAAAGATCGGCGTGATGTTCGGCAACCCCGAAACAACCACCGGTGGTAATGCACTGAAATTCTATGCATCCGTTCGTTTGGATATCCGCCGTCAGGCACAAATAAAAGACGGAGATGAAGCAATAGGTAACCGCGTAAAAGTAAAAGTGGTGAAGAATAAAGTAGCACCTCCTTTCCGCGCAGCAGAATTTGATATTATATTTGGTGAAGGGATCAGTAAACTGGGAGAGATCATCGATATGGGTGTTGAATTGAATGTGGTGAACAAAAGCGGATCCTGGTACAGTTACGACACGAATAAATTAGGACAGGGCCGTGATGCAGTAAAACAATTATTGCGCGATAATCCCGAACTGGCCAATGAGATCGAAGCAAAAATAAGAGCAAAAGTTGCAGAAGCACATGCACCTGCAGCAGCTAAAGAAGCATAAAGGACTTTTATTGGTACACGGATTAGTAAGTGAAAAGCCATCCCCGATCAGGGATGGCTTTTTTGTGATAGTTATTCACATATAAGATGCTGCCTAATCATTTAGATATTAGTTATCTACATCATCCTCCATTTACAGCGTTATTGACTAAACTTGTTTTTAATCCGATCCCAATAATAAAACCCTCCAACTATTTGAATGAAAGCTGATAATTATATTCCACCACTTACAGGCATCAGGGCTATAGCAGCGTTTATGGTATTCTTTCATCATGCAAATCAATCGGATTTTGCATATCCTTTATTCAGAACATTGAATGAATTTCATACGGGTGTAACTGTTTTCTTTGTATTGAGCGGATTCCTGATCGGTCTGCGTTATTATGATACCTGTGAAATATCGGGTAACTGGTTCAGAAAATATCTGAAGAACAGAATAGCGCGTATCTATCCGATGTATCTAATCATCACATTGTCAACCTTTGCATTTGCCTATTATATCAATGACAATTCAGTGTATAATGGATTCCCCTATGCCACGGTACTGATCTTAATGAACGTATTTTTCCTCCGTGGCTTTTTTGATGACCTGAAATTTACAGGACTGGCACAGGGATGGACATTGACCGTTGAAGAATGTTTTTATTTTTTAGCACCCTTATTCTTTGTGCGTATCAAAAAAAATAAAAATGCAGTATGGCAATTACCGATATTGATACTTTCCATCGGTTCTATATTGGTACTCATCTTTAGTCATGTGAACTTCTATGGATTATACGGGAACTTTACATTTATGTTCCTCTATACATTCACGGGAAGATGTATCGAATTTTTTATAGGCATTGCTTTGGCACTTCGTGTATTGAAACAAAACGGAGAAGCAACTAAAATAAAATGGCCCTTCTTTACCATACTCGGTATCACCGGTATGTGTATCGGCATCGGCATCATGGCCATTCAACCATTAACAGATAAGATCCATTACGGACTCTATCAGCCCTGGGGTATATTCAGTAATAACCTGGTGATGCCCTGCGGTATCGCTTCATTATTTTACGGTTTGATCAAAGAGCCTTCTGCATTAAGAAAATTTTTAGGAAGCAGCACCATGGTCTTATTGGGAAAAAGTTCTTATATCTTTTATCTGATCCATATCGGTTTTATTGCAACACTGGTAAAAACATGGGTTGGCAGCAGCACAGAAAAATTAGCAACATTCTTTGACGCTAAACAATATAACTGGCTGGCAGAAAATATTGATTCAAGTGTGATCAAAATAGCTGCCGCATTCATCCTGCTGAATCTGATCTCCATCGCACTATTCAAATTTATAGAAGAGCCTGTGAATCATTTTATCAGAAAATCTTCGTTTTTAGAAAAAAAGGTAAAGGTTCAAAATGTGTAGTCGTTCGATTTATCATATGAAGTTTGTGCGCATATTAGTGTGCATGGTTGTATGCGCTACTTTTGTTTTTAACGCGATCAGTCAGGATGAGGATCTCACGATAAAAATAAAGCCGTTTAAAAAAGACGGTCTGTATTCGCAAAAGGAAGAAGCGGGTTATCAGGTATATATTAAAAATCTGCACAGGGCTCCGCAGAAAGGAACACTTACCATCACCGTTGATGAAAAAAGCGGCAATACAGAATATGTATTGCAGAAGATGGATCTTAATTTACCAAGGCTGGGAAGTTTTTCAAAGCACTTCAGTTTGGGTACCAATAGATTTCCTCCGGGATTTTATAAAGCAAACTTTATCATCAATACCGATTCTTATGAGGATACTGCAACTTATATATTCGGTATCGCTCCCGATAAGATGGTCTATGACTTACATAAGCCAAGTGATTTTGATGAGTTTTGGGATAATACATTAAATAAACTTGCCGGCATCGATCCTAAATATGATGTAAGAATTGATGAGGGATTAACCGACAGATTTCATAAAGTGTACAGGGTTCAGATGACCTCATGGGATAATGTGCGCATTGAAGGTTTTTTGACCATACCCAATCTGAAAGGAAAATTCCCTGTTACTGTAAATTTTGCCGGCTATCTGGGATATGTTGCACCCATTTTCTATAAAGATTTTGCAGCCTTAAGTATGAATGTAAGAGGTATCGGAGCATTGGCAAAGCAAGCATTACCTCCGAATACAGAATTCAATACCTATAACATGCAGGATAAGAATAAATACATTTATCGCGGTGTGTATATGGATTGTGTACGTTCTATTGATTTTGTTGTTAGTCATGGCAACCTTGGCCTCGATACAAAAAGAATTGTGGTATATGGTGGAAGTCAGGGTGGTACAGAAGCCATTATTGCAGCAGCGCTTTCAAAAAAAGTAAATGCTGCAGCTGCCAATAATCCTGTGTTTGCTGATTTCAGAACGATCTTTGCATCAGGTAGAAAAGAAAAAGAGCTGGTATTTCCGATGGTGCAGTTTGAAAAATATTTCAAACAAACCAGAATGACGGATCCACAAGCATTGAAGACGCTGGATTATTTTGATCTTTCCAATTTTATTGACAGACTTGAATGCCCCTTGCTGATAGGTATCGGTTTGAAAGATCCCATTTCACCACCTTCCACTGTGGTGAATGCATTCAACCATTTAAAGCCACATCTTAAAGCTGAAAGCAAAATTTATTACTACCCTAATTTAACACATGAAGTAACAAGTTTGCACTGGCAAAGAAACTATAACTGGATAGAAGATAAATTAAGAGACCCTCATCATTAATTTTTGAAATAGAAATGAAACTGTTCATATCTTTTTTATTTACTGCTTTTATCGTCCATACCTGCTATGCGGATTGGCCGGTAAAAAAGAAACGACTGCAATTCGTTCCCGGTTACAGTTATTATCATTCAAAAAGTTATTATGATAAGCTAGGTCATATTACAGCTCTTGGTGACGGCAATTCTTATACATCCCATTATTTTAGTTTATACGGTATGTATGGCATCAGTGACCGTTTAGATCTTTTAGTAAATCTTCCTTTTGCCAATCAAAGGATGAAGGAGAATGGCGTGCTGCTTACAAAATCAGGGATCGCCGATATTTCTGTTGGATTGGCTTATCATTTTCCATCAGAAGACCTGAAGAGATACTTTACACTGAAAGGGTCATTCATTCTTCCGGGTTATCAAAATAATTCAACACCTTATTTGGGTTATGCTGAGAAAGGATATCAAATAGGTATGTCATATTCACTCAACCTCTCGGATAAATTTTATTTTGATGGCGAAGCTGATTATACGAGATATTTTGATCAGGCAACGGGGCCTAACCAATATTTTATCTTCGGCACATTTGGATATGCTTTAAATGATTTTGAAAAACTGACCTTTAGTTTTTCTCATCAGTTATCGGTAAGTACGGATAAAAGTTTCAGCAATAATCTGGCTGCCAATAAAGATTACGTAAGCGGAAGAATTACATTCGGCTATGGCCGCAGGATATCCAGGACCGTTACTCCGCATCTGGAATTTTATTTTACACCTTACGGATACAATACGGGCTCGGCATCGGGCATCAGCCTTTATGCCATTATTAAAGTGCCGTAATCAACCGAAGTTCTTAACGCTTCTTGCTGTAAATTGTTCACAATGCTCTTGCATGCGGACAGGTTATGCTAACTTCATTGCAGTGAATCAACAATTATCATAAATAATGACTACTACAAAGATCCTCGGAAAAAGAAAACGCATTGCATTGGTTGCACATGATCATAAAAAACCCGACCTGATGGAATGGGCCATGTTTAATAAAGAAGTATTGGCCAGGCATGAATTATTTGCAACGGGCACAACCGGAAAATTAATGGAAGAAGCATTGGATCGTCCGGTGAAAAAATTACTGAGCGGACCATTGGGTGGTGATCAGCAAATAGGCAGTATGATCGCTCAGGGCGAAATAGATGTGATGATATTTTTTTGGGATCCCATGGAAGCACAACCGCATGACAGTGATGTAAAAGCCCTGCTGCGTTTATGTGTGGCCTGGAATATTCCCATGGCATGCGATAGATCTACTGCAGATTTTTTAATGACCTCACATTTCATGCATGAAGAATATGAAGCCACCATTCCTGATTATACAAAATATCTGACACGAAATGTAAAAGAGAATGACTGATGTTATTTTACGTACATGGCGGACGGAAGATGCGCAGGCATTGGCCGCCATTGCCAATAACAGAAATATCTGGAATAATGTAAGAGACAGATTACCCAATCCTTATACGGTAAGAGATGCACTGGACTGGATCGATCATACACAAAAAGAAAATCCTAAAACAAATTTCGCTGTTGAATACAATGGCTTGATCGCCGGTAGCGCTGGCTGTTTATTGAAAGATGATATCAACCGCAAAAGCATTGAGATCGGCTATTTCATTGGCGAACCATTTTGGGCCAAAGGCATTGCAACAGAAGCGGTAAGACTGATCACTGAATATGTATGCAAAGAATTCAAGCCCGTAAAGATCTATGCAGAAGTATTCGAACACAATAAAGCAAGCATGCGGGTATTGCATAAGAATGGCTTTTACCTGGAAACCATCAGCAGAAAAGCCGTGATCAAAAACAATATTGTGCTGGATAATTATATCTGGGTAAAACTATTGTAACAAACCTTATTTAATTCCAACTAAGTTTCTCTTTTTCTTTCCCATGCTGTAACTTTCAGTTCATGAGAAAAGCAATATTATCCCTCGCCGTATTCATTACCTTTTCATTATTTGCACAAGATAGTATCACGAAAAGTGATCTCATCTCTGCGGCAAAACTCTTCGATCTTTCTTTTACACAGAAAGAGATAGACACCATGTATGATGGAGTGAAAGAGAATCTGGGTAACTATAAACTCATGCATAAACTGTCGCTCAATAATAATGTGCCTTTGAGTTTATGGCAGAATCCTGTTTTGCCGGGAATGAAATTTGCGGAAAAACAAGAACCCATCAACTGGAATATTCCCAACAATGTTTCTTTGCCGAAAGATAAAAATGAACTGGCTTATTATTCTGTGCTGCAATTGGCATCACTGATCAAAAATAAAAAAATAAGTTCAGTTGAATTGACAGCCTATTTTATAGACCGATTAAAAAAATACAGCGACACCTTGCATTGCGTTATTTCCCTCACGGAAGATATTGCCATGCAACAGGCCAAACAGGCCGATGCTGAAATTGCCAAAGGAAAATACAGAGGATTACTGCATGGTATCCCATACGGATTAAAAGATCTCTTCGCGATAAAAGGAACAAAAACAACATGGGGTGCTGCGCCCTATAAAGATCAGGTGATAGATGAAGATGCTTTTGTGTATACTAAATTAAAAGAAGCGGGTGCGGTATTGATCGCTAAATTTTCGATGGGTGCTTTGGCCATGGGTGATTACTGGTTTGGCGGAAGAACAAGAAATCCATGGAATTTAAAAACAGGTTCTTCGGGTTCATCGGCAGGATCAGCTGCTGCTACATCGGCAGGCTTGATTCCATTTGCTATTGGTACCGAAACATGGGGAAGTATTGTTTCTCCATCCACCACTTGTGGTGTAACGGGCCTCCGGCCTACATTTGGCAGCATCAGCAGAACTGGCGCCATGGCATTGAGTTATAGTCTGGATAAAGTAGGACCCATTTGCAGAAGTGCAGAAGATGCAGCCATAGTATTCAATTCTATTCATGGAACGGATGGTAATGATCTGAGTGCCGTGAACAAACCATTCAATTATAAAACAACCGTTGATATTAAAAAATTGAGGATCGGTTATGCGAAGAATTATTTCGATGAAATAAAAGACACAGCAAGAAATGAATGGAAAGTATTGCAAACATTCAAACAGCTCGGTGCGGTTTTGATACCCGTAGATTTTCCGGATAGTGCTGTCTACAATTTCAATATCATGCGTGCCGTATTGAGTTCAGAAAGCGCTGCACAGTTTGATGATTTTACCAGAAATAATGTGGATGATGAAATGACCCGGCAAACAAAAAATGACTGGCCCAATGAATTCCGCACGAGAAGATTAACAACAGCAGTAGAATACATCAATGCACAGCGGCATCGTTATTTACTCATGCAGAAAGTGAATGAAGTGATCAATCAATTTGATGTGATCATTTCTCCCAACTGGACGGGCAATCAGTCTGCCATTACCAATTTAACTGGGCATCCTGTCATCTGTTTCCCTACAGGATTTTCAAAGAATAATCAGCCTACGGGTATCAGTATAATTGGTAAATTATATGATGAAGCAACGATCATTGCAGTAGCAAAAAAATATCAGGATGCAACAGAATGGAATAAAATGCATCCGGAGATGTTTAAGAAATAATTTAACTTTAATCAAAATAAAAAGATGTCAACAAAGCAACTCAAAAACAAGATCCAGCAAAGCCTTGACGAAATGGATAAAGAACAATTGGAGTCTGCCTACTTGATATTAAAAGAATTAGGGAATCAAAAAGAAATTGGAAAAATAAAAATTAATCGAATAGATATTGATTATAAGATCGATGTCGGAATTCAGCAACTGAATGAAGGAAAAGGAACAGACTTTAATCATTTTATGAATGAGATGAAATCTGTTTATATGAAGAATTAAATTATTGTCCCTTTATTACTTTAATTATTTCATTGACTTTCTTTATACAAAAATTTGCCCTCTATCTTTTACCAACAATTATGAAGATGAGTATCATCTTTACTTCATATTTCT
>CAIKTE010000381.1 GCA_903830285.1 uncultured Chitinophagaceae bacterium
CCCGATATTGCGCAACATAGTATCCATGGAAAATAGTAACGATTGATGAGCGATAAAATTAGAATAATTGAAACCAATTATCGCTTTTTCCTCTGAAGCTGTCTAAATATGGTTGATGGCAATACCTATTGATTATTTTTAGAAAGCTCCTAACCTCTGTTTGCTGTTAGAAAATTCTTGTACACCATTAAAATAAACCTAAGCATGAGAGCTTTAAAACAACTGCTGTTGCTTGCATTGACATTTGTATGCCTGCAACAAATTTCTGCACAAAAGAAAACCATTACCGGTACCGTTAAAGACAGTAAAGCCACACCTATTGAAGGTGCTACCGTAAAGATCAGATCATCCAAAACGGGCACCAGCACAGGAAAAGATGGTAGCTTCAGCATTCAGGCAAGCGACAATGATGTATTGGAGATCATTTCCGTAGGATTTAAATCCATCTCTGTTCCTGTAAAAGGAAGTTCTCTGAATATTAGTTTGGAAGCTTCTGTGGAAGAATTACAGGAAGTGGTTTTGGTTGGCAGCCGTAAAGGCGGCAGGGTAAAAACAGAATCTCCTGTTCCGGTGGATGTGATCAATATCAATCAGGCAGGTGTTCCTACTGCAAGAATGGACCTCACTTCTGTTTTAAATTATGCAGCCCCTTCTTTCAATTATAATAAACAGAGCGGTGCCGATGGTGCCGATCATGTTGACCTCGGAACTTTAAGGGGTTTGGGACCTGATCAAACTTTAGTATTGATCAATGGTAAACGCCGTCACCAAACCGCATTTGTTGCATTGTTCGGAACAAGGGGTCGTGGTAATTCGGGTGTTGATCTGAATGCATTTCCCGAAGCATCCGTTGATAAAATAGAGATCTTACGCGATGGTGCTTCTGCACAATATGGTTCTGATGCAATGGCCGGTGTGATCAATGTGATACTCAAGAAAGATATCAATCACTGGAATGTGAATGCAGGATGGGCAGGTTATGCCGATCATAAATACAATTCACTGAATAGTTTTGATCCTTCTCAATATTATACGGACAAACAAATTGATGGCCGTACATTTTCCTTTGCCGTGAACAATGGTTTTGCCATCGGTAAAAAAGGTGGCTTTATGAATATTTCTGCCGACTTTTTGAATCAGGGTAAAACATATCGTCAGGTTCCTGATACCAATGTATGGACCAATCCAAATGCTCTACCCTTGAACAGTTCGCGCCGTGCATTCGGTGATGGCTCTGTTACAACTGCAGGACTGATGCTGAATATGGAAGTTCCTCTTTGTGCAAAGACCAGCTTCTATGCTTTTGGCGGTTACAATTACAAAGCATCTGATGCATTTGCGTACACAAGAAACTGGAGTGCAAGGCCTGATCGTTTTCCTATCGATTCAAAAGGCAATCTGATCTTTGTTCCTGATATCATGAAGAAATCAAGCGATGGAGAAACTTATTATAACCCGCATATCCAAACTCATATCACTGATGTTTCTTTAGCAGCAGGGATCAAGGGCGATGCAGGTAGTAACTGGACCTGGGATCTGAGTAATACTATCGGAAAAAATGATTTCCATTATTATGGTGATAAAACTTTTAATGCTTCTTATATAGGCAATGCTTCTCAAACACATTTTAATGACGGAGGATTTAATTTCTTACAAAACACATTGAATCTCGATTTCAGTAAATCCATCAAATCAGTGGCACAAGGTTTGAACTTAGGCTTGGGTACTGAATTCCGTTATGAGAAATATTCTATTTATAAAGGCGAAGAAGCTTCTTATGAAGCCTACCCAAATAATTTTGGTCAGGCCCCCGGCTCACAGGGATTTCCCGGTTTTAGCCCTGCGGATGAAGTAAAGGCCAGCAGAACCAATCTGGGTCTCTATGCTGATGCCGAATTGAATGTTACAAAAGCCTGGTTACTGGATGCTGCTGTTCGTCTCGAAAACTATTCTGATTTTGGTGCAGTAAGTACTTTCAAATTAGCATCCAGATTAAAACTGACTGATAATTTTAATCTGAGAGGATCTGTCAGCACCGGTTACCGTGCTCCTTCTTTACAACAGATCAATTTCAGCAATACACTCACTTCTTTCAGCGGCGGACAACTGGTGCAATCACGAATTGCCAGCAATGGAAGTGCATTGGCCAATGCTGCTGGCATTCCCGAATTAAAACAGGAAACTTCTGTGAACGCAAGTATCGGCTTCAGTTGGAAACCGGTCAAAGAATTAACGCTTACCGTTGATGGTTATTCCGTTAAAGTGAAAGACAGAATTGTATTATCAGGTTTATTTGATGCATCATTGTCACCCGCATTTGCTGCACAGCTGAATGCATTGAATGTAACAACCGCTCAATTTTTTGCGAATGCTGTCAGCACTACCAATTACGGAGTTGATATCGTTGCTGATTATACTAAGAAATGGAAGAACAGCAGTTTGAAGATCTTGTTGGCAGGTAATATTCAAAACATGAGTGTTGATGAAGTACATGTACCAAATTTATTGAACGACACTTATGCACACAGAAAAAATTTCTTCAGCGACAGAGAAGAAGCATTCTTAAAAGCATCTGCACCAAAATCTAAGTTCACTTTGAATATTGATTATAATGTAGGTAAATATGGTTTCGGAACACATTTCACTTATTTCGGAAATGTAAAACTCTTGGGATTTGGATGGACGGGTTTAGCAAGTGCTGCAGGAACAGGTGGCCCAGGCGATCCTGCTATCTCCGGCAGTTTCACAGGTATCGATCCTTATGTTGATATTGACGGTTACAATGATCAGGTGCATGTATTGCCTGAAGTATTCAATCAAACAGCCAAGATCACCACAGATATTTATGCATCTTATAAATTCTGTAAAGCTGCCAGCTTATTCATAGGTGCTGATAATTTATTCAATGTACATCCTGATCTGAGTGCAGTGCCAAAAGCACATTATGAAGCGATGGATAATGAAAGCGGTGGTCCATGGGATTCTGTACAAATGGGTTTTAATGGTTTGAGGATATTTACAAAACTTGTTTTGAATTTCTAATTGAATATTCAATTTTATAAAAGAGCCTGAACAATTGTTTCGGCTCTTTTCAATTACAGTATGATGAAAATTGTCACACTGAGGTTCTCGAAGTGTGATTAATGGAATGTACTTTTTAAAATCATGTTTCGAGAGCCTCAACATGACATCCTGTTACTTAATTTAAAACAGTCCGTCATAGTAAGTAACTAATTTTGAGTGGCAAAAAATCACTTTTAAAATCACAGAATACATAACATCAACTTTCCTTTCTCCCTAAAAACCGAAAGATTTTCCTTGGTGCCTTTATCTTCTCCATAATCCTTTGCGCTCTTTGCTCCGTTGCATCGTTGCGTGAAATAAATATCTCCCTGTCCGAAGGACAGCTTTATAAAAATCCGAAGGATTTTCCTTTGTGCCTTTAATTTCTCCATAATCCTTTGCGCTCTTTGCTCCGTTGTGTCGTTGCGTGAAATAAATATTGCCCGTCCGAAGGACAGCAATCAAGAAATCCTACCCATCACCTAACAAGCAAAAGCGCACTCCTTAATTATTTCTTCTTCTTCGAAAAATAATAAATCGGAATTCCAATGCTTGTTATGCAAATACCGAGCATGGAATTAATGATAGGCGTTACCCCATTTCTATAACTATTGATATCGGTATAAATAGTTTCCCCTAAAAAGAAAACAACAAACAATACAAAGAGCAAGGGCACGACAGGATAACCCCAAACCTTATACACACGTTCCACATCTTTCATTTTTTTACGCAGGATAAAAACACCCAATGCACTCATGCCGTAAAAAAACCAGCTCACAAAAATGAGCATATCCGTAAGCATGTCAAAAGAACCACTGAGTATCAGTAAGACCGACCATGCTGCATTCAGCAATAATGCGTTACCCGGTGTATCGTATTTATTTTGTTTTTTTCCTGCCCATGCAAACCATTTATTGTCTTCCCCCATCGAATAAGTGACACGTGCCGTTGCCAATACATTTGCATTGGTTGTTCCTAAAGTGGATATAATGACCATCAAAGCAATGATACTTCCGCCAATGATCCCCCATGTTACCGTTGCTGCATCAGATGCAACAAAAGAAGAAGTTGATAATTGAGCGATCGGCAATACATACACATAAGCCAGATTAATTAATGAATAGATGACGATACAAAAAAACAATCCGAAGAATAAACTCTTCGGGATATTCTGCTGCGGGTTCTTTACTTCACCTGCAACGAATGTGATATTGTTCCATCCGTCGTATGCCCAGAATGCACCGGCAATTGCAGCCATATAAGCACTCACCAATGCCATGCCATGCGGCATGTTTGGAATGGATGTAATGATATTATGCGTGGATCCCTTTCCTGAAAATAAAATCCCTCCTATCAATAAAACGATCGCAATTGCTTTTAATAAAGTGAGAATACGTTGCAATGTTCCGCCGTACTGAACACTGTAATAATTGATTCCGCTTAAGATCAGAATAATAAAAATGGTGAGCAACTTCACACCAAAATTCTCCAAAGGAAAAATAGTACCCACACCCGGAATATGCAGTAACCAGGCATGTTCTGTAGCAGCAGTGAATCTAGGCAATTCAATAAAATAATTCGTGTATTGAGAACATACATAAGCAATGGATGCATTGCCTCCTGTATTGAAGACTGCGAATGCAGCCCATCCATATAAGAACGCAAATGCATCTCCGTACATTTTTTTGAAGAAGATATATTGTCCGCCTGTTTCAGGAAACATGGCTGCCACTTCCGCATTGCTCAATGCACCGAATAAAGTGATGCAACCTGCAACGATCCAAACACTCAATAATAATATTGGCGAACCCAATTGAGATGCCATTAATGCAGGCTTCATAAAAATCCCGGAACCGATCACGCCGCCCACTACAATAGCAATGGTTGTACCTAATGAAAGCGTGCGTTTAAATCCGGCCATGAATAAAATATTTCTTGTTTTTAAAGATATATTTTATTTGTTAGCAGGCAAGAGGAATGCTTTTAAACTTGGATTGTCCAATAGACAGCTTCTATCGTTTCTAATGATGAATAGCTTTGAGCAAAAAAGCTATGAGCCGTGAGCTTTACTCGAAGCTAATGACTCATAGCTCGCAGCTTGTACTTTAGAGACTTGAGTGATGTATTTTTTGTACAGATTAATATTAAAGTACTTCTTTCTCCCGACTTGCGACTCCGGACTCCCGACTCTTCCTACATTCCTCTTCCCCCAGTTAGTATCGAATAAAATTTAGGTACAACTTTTCTCAACAATGCTCCCGTTGAAATACAAAAGATAATGACTGCAATAGGCAAGCTGATGAATAATAAGATCCGGTAATGATCAATATGATCCAGCAATGGCAATAAACTTTGATTCACATAAAACAGGATCGGTGTATGTAATGCATAGATGATAAAAGAAAATCCTGACAACCATACAAACCAATCATAGCCCATGCATCTTTTAACAAGTGCATCACAACCAAACCATGCTGCAACGAGTCCGCTGAATACAACCAATTTATGAAGCATTAATAAAACAGGAAAAACAGCATTACCTAAAAAAGGTTGCCCGTTAAATGCCAGCCATGTTTTAATGGTTGCTGCAATGATGAATACCATAAACCATGGCAAAGGCTTCCACCATTTATTAGCTGATTCAATATTGAAACCTGTTTTCTGCATCCATATGCCTAGCGAGAAAAACAATAACCCTTCTCCTTCAAAAAAAGGTGTTCCGAATGTAGCCAGCCATAACAATACTGCAATGGGGAAAAATATTCTTCTCCCTTTTTTACTCGTTACCCAATTTCTCAACCAGGGATATGCAATATTATAGATCAGCAATACCCGAATGAACCATAATTGAAATGGCACGGGAACCAGTATCCATCTGCCCAGCCAATCATACCATTTGTATTGATGCAATAACGTTCTGTGATCATCGATCTGCATGAACTGTGATTGTTCGATGATATGTTTGGTGTAGGGAAATAATTCAATCACATAAGTCAGGATCAACCCAAAAGCACTCCAGATCAAATAAGGCAGCAATAAAGTCCGCAGTCTTTTATTGGTTCTTTCTTTATACGGTTTGCCGTCATGCAATGCATATAAATAACCCGAGATGATGAACAGCATGGGAATACGAAAACGCAGGATCCCGTTGGCAATAAAGTATTGTGTAAATGTGGTGACTGTCATACGTTCGCCCGGAATGGTCCATGGCTGCAGATAATTAACGTGTAGATTATACGAATGCACAAACACCAGTAAGAACATGGAAATGAATGACCAGAACCCGAACTTTTGGCTGCTGAATGCTGATAGTGTAACTGCTTGCATAATCAATACAAGTTTACAGCATTATTCTACTGAAGTAGTTGATTAATTGAAGTACTGTGATTTTTAAGGATTAGCGGTAGAATTAAGGGGAATTAAAAGCCATATTTATCTTCAAAATATTTCTTGAATGAATCAACACCTAAGCCATCATCAGGTTTTAAATGGTGATGTTGTAACCGTTCTTCTGCAAAAAGAATTTCTTCTTTTGAAACAGGAAATAATTCATCTTCCACACTGCAGCACAATTCTTCTGCTAATACCAGTCTTTTTTCTACAGGCAAAGTGAGCAATTCAGATTTATTATATGCCATATAAAATGATTAATTGTTCAAGACATAAGAGTTCCCTAAAAGTACACATCTTCTGTTTCCGGCATTTCATCATAGGTTTTTCCATTTAACACACGGCCATTCTTCTTTTTATTGGTGCCTCCCCATTGTTTAAAGAAGAAAGCAACCTTACTTTTTTCGCATTGTTGCTGAATATCCAATACCCAATCAACATCCATGGGTCTTGGTGTTCTTCCACTTTCGCCGCCAACGATCACCCAGTCAATATTTTTTAAATTTACTTTATGCAAAGGGCCGATCAATGGTTCGCAGGAAAGAAATTTTACTCTCGCATTTGTTTTACGCAAATAATCAATTCTTTGTTTCACTCTTGCATCTTCCACCGAAACGCCCATCCAGATATTATGCGTCCAGTTCAATTGTTTGTGATATTGATAAAGTATGGCAGCTCTTTTCGTGAGTACCTGAAAAGTATGTTGCGGGTTCTCATTCATTACTTTGAAAACTTTTTGAATGAACGATAAGGGCACATCTTTATGAAACATATCACTCATAGAATTTACAAAAACTATCTTAGGCGATTTCCATGAGTAGGGAATATTCAATGCATCTTCATGAATAGCCAATTGAAAAGCGTCTTTATATTTTTCAATGCCCATTGCCTGTAAACGTTTGGACATTACTTCTGCATAACAAAATTTGCATCCTGCAGAGATCTTATTGCAACCAGTTGTTGGGTTCCATGTCATTTCTGTCCATTCAATTGATGATTGTGCCATAGTTATTTTAATTTAAACTTTATTTTTCTTTCATTTTTATCGTCCAGATAATATCCTTTAATAGGTTGATTATCCAATGCTTCAATAATTAACGAATCCTTCTTCTTTAACTCATCTAAAACTTGTTTAGTATGCTTGGGCAAAAATCCTTTTTCAAGTCCATAATCAAACAATTCTTGGTTTGTAGCTGATTTTCTGAATTTTAAAAAATCTTTTATTTGGGAAACATAATCAACTTCAGTAACAGCATCAAACATTGATGTTTGTAAAGGGTTATGTTTCAACTCAAACGCTCTTCCTGATTGTTCATCAAATTTCCATTTAGC
>CAIKTE010000382.1 GCA_903830285.1 uncultured Chitinophagaceae bacterium
ACATTCATCTTTGGAGTGCAAATATAAAAGTTCAGGTTAAATCATAATAAAATCAATTTAATCTGCGATCAGCCGAGGTATACTTTTAAGTGCTTACAGCGGCTGGTGGTTCGAAGTTTATTGATGGCTTTATCTTTTATCTGACGAACCCTTTCGCGGGTTAAATTAAAACGGGCGCCAATATCTTCGAGGCTTAATGCATTATCGATCCCTATTCCGAAGAAATAGCAGAGGACTGCTTTTTGCCTTTCCGTTAATGAGAGCATACTTCTTTCTATCTCAGTACGCAATGATTCGTGGTATTCTAATTTTTCATCCGTCTTTTCGGCATTAGGGTTGATCATCACGTCTATTAAAGTACTGTCTTCACCTTCGGACATTGGAGAATCCATACTGATATGACGTACGCCTACATTGATTGTAGCAGTGATCTCTTCCAGATCCATATCGAGTAAAACGGCCAATTCTTCCGGTGTTGGTTCTCTTTCAAATTCCTGTTCCAATTGCTGATAGGCTTTGGCGATGCGGTTGGTCAATCCCACTTTATTTAAAGGCAAACGAACGATACGGCTTTGTTCGGCCAATGCCTGTAAAATACTTTGGCGAATCCACCATACGGCATAGGAAATAAATTTAAACCCTCTGGTTTCATCAAAACGCAGGGCTGCTTTGATCAATCCGAGGTTTCCTTCATTGATCAGGTCGGGCAGGGTCAATCCTTGGTTCTGGTATTGTTTTGCAACAGATACCACAAAACGAAGATTGGCTTTCACCAATCGATCTAATGCACGCTGGTCGCCATTCTTGATACGAAGGGCAAGAATTACTTC
The DNA here is from genome assembly GCA_903830285.1 of uncultured Chitinophagaceae bacterium. Taxonomy (GTDB): domain Bacteria; phylum Bacteroidota; class Bacteroidia; order Chitinophagales; family Chitinophagaceae; genus CAIQDX01. Next base: position 831 of record CAIKTE010000382.1, read on the forward strand.
TTCCTCGGCAGTAATAAGATCGACTTTTCCGATTTCCTGTAAATACTTTTCGAGGCTTTGGCTCTCACGATTAGTGATAGATTTGGAGATCTTGAGTTGACGCATACTCATATGCTATTTTAGGTTTTGTTAGGTTTGAGTGGTTTTTCCTAGAAAAAAATCAATCTCCTCAGCGTCATATTGTAAAAGCAATTTAAGAAAGTTAAATTATACATTCCAAAAAAATCTTACGGAATCCTTGAATACAGGCAATTCAGACGCAATTTTATTGTCCACATAACCAGCCGTTTAGCCATAATCTTGTCCCCACCTGAAAAAAAACATTGGGATGCTATGGATTATTTAATATTATTGCAGCCCTACGTTTGTAGTTTAGATCAATTAGACAGTAATGAGTAAGAAGCAATTATTTACACTTGAGTTTCCGGTGCGTTGCTCACCGAGCATCTTGTATGAGTTTTTAAGTACCCCTGCCGGATTGCAGGAATGGTTTGCCGATAAGGTAGATGAATGGGAAGGTGTTTACAGTTTTACCTGGAATGGCGGAACCCCCGATAAAGCAGAAATCAAAGAAAAGGAAGAAGATAAATTTATTCGATTCAGATGGCTACATACTGAGAAGAATGAATATTTCGAATTCAAGATCGAGAAAACTGAGATATCCAATCAAACGATATTGGTGATCAAAGATTTTGCCGAGAAGAATGATATTAAAGATCAGAGCCAGTTATGGGGTTACCAGATCAAAGAACTGTTTCATCGCTTAGGAAGCAGTTAGTCTTTTTTTATTCCTTCAATCATACTTGCGAAAGCATCTTTCAAAAATAGTTCAACATCATCCCACTGCTGCAGTGGGATTTTTTTTGCCAGTTTGATAAATGATAAGTTTTTTATTTGCTCATCAGAAAATTGGTCAAGCAATTGATAATTGTCTGCTCTGAAATGATGGTGCCACTCTTCCTCATTACAACATAGATACCAATCATCTATAGCTGATCTGAAATTTGCAATTTGAAATTTTTGTACAAACTTTCCTTTAACATGAAGGGTGATACTGAAAAAATTACCCCACCAGAAATACCTGCGAATGGCGAATACATGTTCATTCGTGAAATAACGAGGATAATCGAGCATTACCCATGGCAGGCCTTCCTGATTTTCGCCTTTTGAAATTTTAGGAGAAATGCTTTTAACTTCTTCACTTAAGAAATTATCTGCTGTTTTTACGGCATATTCACTCAACTCTCCGAATAAATCATATACTTTGGCAATAATATCGTTCTTTGTTAAAATAAGTTCCGCATTGGTTACCATATCCAATTCTCTTTGCGAAAGTTTTACATTTGCCATTCAACAATAGTAAGAAAGCCTTAGGTGATAAAAAAATTAGACATACTCATTATCCGTGCATTCATTGGTCCATTTCTGGCAACCTTCTTAATTTCTTTGTTTGTACTGGTCATGCAATTCTTCTGGTTATACATTGATGACCTTGTTGGCAAGGGTCTCGACTTTGGCACATTGGCTTATTTAACAGGGCTTGTTGCCATTACCTGGGTGCCTCTGGCCTTACCATTGGCATTGTTGCTGTCCTCTATCATGACATTCGGTAATCTGGGCGAATCATTTGAGATCGTTGCCATAAAGGCTGCAGGTATCCCGCTCCTGCGTTTTATGCGGCCCTTACTGATCGTTACCATATTCATCAGCGGTATCGCTTTTCTCTTTGCGAACAATATCATTCCAGTGGCTCAATTAAAATTGGCTGCTGTGAAATATGATATCATTGTTTCCAAACCTGCATTCGATATTAAAGAAGGTATCTTCTATAATAAGATCGAAGGCTATATCATTAAATTTGGAAAGAAAGATAAAGACGATAGCACCATTCACAGTGTAGTGATCTATAAAAAAACATATGGCTTGCAGGATAATCTTTTAATTGCTGAAAGTGGCATTATGCGTGTTACGCCTGACAAGAAATTCTTAGAGTTTACACTGAAGAACGGATACAATTTTGAAGAAAAGGGGCCCAGAATGTCTTTGGCTACTGACTTTCAGAAAACAGGATTTAAGGAATATAAAAAGGTATTTGACCTGAACAGTTTTAGATTGAATAAGTCGGAAGACAGTGTATTCAAGTACGATCCTAAAATGCTGAGTGTGAGGCAACTCAACACTACTATTGATTCACTTGAAACAATGGGTAAAGCATATTTAAAAAGATCTAAAATAGAAGTAAATCCTTATTTGCCTTTTGCGAAATACGAGGATTCTGTTTGGCCTAAAGCAGATACATCTTCCTTTAAAAAAATAAAAAAGTTTGCAGCAATGATACCTGATTCGCTTCGCGGAGCAGTTGACGACCGCAGTAACAATCAGGTGAGCATGTCTAAAAGTAATATAGCTATTCTTGATCAGGATTATTCGCAAAAAATACAATCGCTGCGTAATCATGAGATCGAATGGCACCGCAAGTTTACCTTAAGTGTTGCCTGCCTTGTTCTGTTTTTGATAGGTGCACCTCTGGGATCCATTATCCGAAAAGGTGGCTTGGGAACGCCGCTGGTATTTGCCATTGTTTTCTTTGTGATCTTTCATTTGCTGAATACTTTCGGAGAAAAGTTTGCTAAATCATTTGAAACGAGTTCGTTGCTAGGTATGTGGCTTTCTACCCTTGTGCTCATTCCTATAGGCGCATTTCTCACCTATAAAGCCATGAAAGATTCACAATTATTTAATCAGGAATACTATTACAGGGTCTTTAAAAAATTCCGGTTCTTTTTGGCTAACTTCAAGTTCTTTAAACCTTCATCTTAAAAACCTTACACCATGAAAAATAAAAATACAAGCCGCAGGGATTTTATAAAGACCAGCGGCAAAGCCGGTATGGCTATTGGTTTAGCAGCTACAGTATTGCCTTCTTTTGCCAATCATTTTACAGCAGCAGCCCCTGCAGGAATTCCCTACACACAACAACCTTTGCTCTATGGTTATAAAGATCTGGAAGCAGCAATTGATGCTATGACCATGGAGATACATTACAGTAAACACGCTGCCACTTATGCAAAGAATTTGGCCGATGCTGTTGTTGCAGAAAAAATAGATACTAAAGCTATTTCGCTGGAAGACCTGATGGCAAAGGTTTCTAAGTACTCTCCTAAAGTGAGGAATAATGGAGGTGGGCATTATAATCACGAATTGTTCTGGCAAAGCATGAGTCCGAGATCAACTGCAAAGCCTGATGGAAAATTATTGTCAAGTATTGAAAAAGATTTTGGTTCTTTCGATACATTCAAAACACAGTTCACCGATGCAGGTAAAAATCGTTTTGGAAGTGGATGGGCATGGCTGGTCATTAATAATGATAAGAAATTAGTGATCGGATCAACAGCCAATCAGGATAATCCGTTGATGGATGTAAGTGATCTGAAAGGAACACCTTTACTGGGATTAGATGTTTGGGAACATGCGTATTACTTACGTTATCAGAATAAAAGGCCCGATTATATCAATGCATGGTGGAATGTAGTGAATTGGGAAGTGGTTCAAAAAAGATTTGAAACAGCGGTTTAGAGGTTTAAAAAGTTCAAGAAGTTTAAAAGGTTTAAGAAGTTGATGGAATGGGTAAAATTGTTGCTTGAAAAGAAAATGCAGAAGTGTGCGACGCAACAGTTGATGCTATGAAATACTGAAGCGGGCTTAAAAACAATATTCATAACAGCACGAGCATTCTGGTTTTGTGCTGTTATTTTTTAAAAAGGGAAATATGAAAGCAACAGCAAAATGGGTGAGTGCACTTGCATTTGACGCGGTAAGCGATAACGATCACAGCATTCGATTAGATACAACCATCGCCAACGGGAGTATCAACAGCGGCATGAGCCCCAAACAATTATTGTTGGCTTCCTTATGTGGTTGCAGCGGAATGGATGTAGTAGATATTCTAACGAAAATGCGTATTCCATTTTCAAAGATCGAAATAGAAGCAGAAGCGGAACAGACAGATACACAACCCAAGGTATTCAAAGACATTTCAATGCTCTATAAAGCAGATGTGCAAGCGGCAGATATCGATAAATTGAATCGGGCTGTTGAATTATCACACGAAAAATACTGCGGTGTTTCAGCCATGCTTAAAAAGCATTGTGCCATTACCTACACTGTTGAGTTGATATAAGTTCTACATTTGGTACTCAAATTTTTTTCTTGCAAAAAGCACAACAGAATTTCCGATTGCAGGCATGGATCACAACGCTGAGTGTGGTTTTATTTATTGCAAAAATAATTGCTTATTATCTCACCCATTCTCTGTCCATATTAACGGATGCTTTGGAAAGTATTGTGAATGTATTGGCTGGTTTTATTGGCTTATTCTCATTATATGTTGCTGCAAAACCAAGAGATACCGATCATCCCTACGGTCATGGTAAAGCAGAGTTTGTTTCTGCTGCTGCCGAAGGTGCATTGATAGTAGCTGCAGGTTTTTTTGTGATCTATGAAACCGTACAGAATATCATTACTAAAAGTCCTCTTGAACAATTAGATATTGGATTGATCCTTGTAGCCGCAACCGGGGCTTTAAATTATGTGGCAGGTTCTTTTTGCATTAAAATGGGAAGGAAAAATAATTCTCTTGCCTTACAAGCCAGCGGTAAACATTTACATATTGACACTTATTCAACGGTTGGTGTAATTACGGGGTTATTGGTCATCTATTTCACGCATTTATACTGGCTCGACAAATTGATAGCCGGTTCATTGAGTATCATCATTATTTATAACGGCTATAAGATCCTTCGTTCTTCCTTAGCGGGCATCATGGATGAAGCAGACATGGATCTGATCAAACAATTTGTGGAAGTGCTGAATAAGAACAGAAGAGAGAACTGGATCGATATACATAATTTACGTGTGATAAAATACGGAAGTACTTTACATATCGATTGTCATTTAACTGTGCCCTGGTACATGAATATTCATGAAGCACATGAAGAAATAGAAGCGCTGGGAAAGATCATCAGCAAAACATTTGGTGATGCTATAGAATTTTTTGTTCATACCGATGGTTGTTTGCCTTTTAGTTGTAATATCTGTACAAAGAGTGATTGTGATAAAAGGCAGCATCCTTTCACACATCAGGTAGATTGGACCTTAAAAAATATCATCACCGATAAAAAACACAATTCAGAAACAGTTAATAATTGATGCTGAACAAAATAATTAATGGAAACAATTTTATCTTCGTTCATAAATAAAAATAACGATCATGCAAGTTTGGAAAGATTATCAGGAAAAAAATAAAGAAAGATTCTTAAATGAATTATTGGAATTGCTCCGCATTCCCAGTGTAAGTGCAAGAAGTGAACACAAAGAAGATATGATCCGCTGCGCGGAATCTGTAAAGCAGCATTTTCTCGATGCAGGTGCAGATACCGTTACGGTTTACCCTACAGAAGGTCACCCCGTTGTATATGGCGAAAAAATAATCGATGCCAATAAGCCAACTGTTTTAGTATACGGACATTATGATGTACAACCTGCCGATCCGCTGGAACTTTGGCATAGTGGTCCTTTTGAGCCGGTGATCAAAGACGGGAAAATATTTGCAAGAGGTTCGGCAGATGATAAAGGCCAATTCTTCATGCATGTAAAAGCATTGGAAACATTGGTGAAAACGAATACCCTTTCTACTAATATCAAATTCATCATAGAAGGAGAAGAAGAGATCGGCAGCCCCAATCTGGCAAAGTTTGTAAAGGCAAATAAAGAATTATTAAAGGCCGATGTTATTTTGATCAGCGATACTTCCATGCTGAGTATGGAAAATCCTTCAATTGATGTTGGTGTTCGCGGTTTAAGTTATATCGAAGTAGAAGTTACAGGAGCCAATCGTGATCTGCATAGTGGTGTGTATGGAGGTGCAGTTGCAAACCCCATTACTATTTTAGCACAGATGATCGCATCTTGTCACGATGAGAATAATCATATCACCATTCCAGGATTTTATGATGATGTTGTAAATGCGACAGCAGAAGAAAGGGCTAAAATGGCAAAAGCTCCATTCGATGAAAATGAATTCAAAAAAGATCTGGGCGTAACTGAATTATGGGGCGAAAAAGGTTTTACTACCAATGAAAGAACAGGCATTCGTCCCACAATTGAAGTAAACGGGATCTGGGGTGGCTATACAGGCGAAGGTGCTAAAACAGTTTTGCCGGGTAAGGCATTTGCAAAAATTTCTGCAAGATTGGTTCCTAATCAATCATCAACAAAGATCACTGAAAAGCTGATCAACTATTTTACAAGTATCGCACCAAAGGGCGTAACTGTAAAAGCTGCAGAACATCATGGTGGCGAGCCTTACATGACACCGATCGATTCCAATGAATACCGTGCAGCCGCAAAAGCAGTGGCAGCCACATTTGGTAAAGAACCGATTCCTGTTCGCGGTGGTGGTAGCATTCCTATCTGTGCTTTGTTCGAACAAGTGTTGGGAATAAAGATCGTCTTCATGGGATTTGGATTGGATAGCGATAACCTGCATTCACCCAATGAAAAATTCGATCTCTTTAATTTTTACAAAGGCATCGAAACAATTCCATACTTCCATCAGTTCTATGCTGAAATGAAAAAGTAAAAGAAGAAAATATACTATTTAAATAATAAAAACTAAAAGTCAGCGATCTGAAAATGATTGTTGGCTTTTTTGTTTCCATCGGTATCAAATTACTCAATGTTCCATTCGTTACACAATTGTATTTCATTACTTTTGAAAAATGAGCGAAGCCAAGGAAAAATTAAGGATCGATAAATATTTATGGGCTATCCGTTTATTTAAAACAAGAAGTCAGGCCGGTGATGCATGCAGCAAAGGCAAAGTGAAATTTTTGGGAGAAAACATCAAAGCATCTAAACCTGTAAATATTGGCGATGAATATGAAGTAAAGACCGAACATAAAAAATGGGTAGTAAAAGTAACAGGTTTATTGGAAAAACGTGTTCAGTTCAGTGAAGCAATAAAGTTTTATGAAGACATCACTCCTCCTGAAGAACTTGACAGGATCGCATTTCAGGCAGCAACCTTTAATACCGGCAAACGTCAAAGCAAGATCGGAAGGCCTACAAAAAAAGAAAGAAGAGATATTGACGGGTTTATGGAAAATTAAAATTATTTCAATAAAGCATCGTACAACAACTCTACAGGATGTAATGCTTTTGTATGTGTACCATCTTTGATCTGATGACGGCAGGAAGTACCTGATGCCACAACAACTTTATCTTTTGCTTCTCTCACCGCAGGAAATAAAACCAATTCACCGACCTGCTGAGAAACTGCAAAATGTTCTTTTTCATATCCAAATCCACCAGCCATTCCACAACAACCGGAAGGGATCAATTGGGAAGAATAGTTTTCGGGTATCTCTACAAATGAACTGATGAATTTTTGAGAGGACAATGCTTTTTGGTAACAATGCCCATGAATTAAAATTTGTTTCTTCTCTTTTGTAAATAAATTTTTAGCAATCAAACCTATAGCAAATTGATTGGAAATAAATTCTTCGATGGTAAAACAATGCTTAGATAAATTTTTCGCTTTCTCGTAATTATCTTCAGTTGCCAGATCAACATACTCATCTCTGAAAGTAAGTATCCCGGAAGGTTCTACGCCGATCAATGGTGTTTTTTCTGAAATAAGGGGTGCTAATAACTGAATATTTTTATTGGCAATTGTCTTTGCTTTATTCACTAAGCCTTTTGACAAATAAGTTCGCCCGCTTTCATAATGTGTGGGAATTAGAACCTGATAACCGAGTGCTTCTAATAATAAAATTGTTTTCTTACCGATCTCTACATCATTGTAGTTTGTAAATTCATCACAGAATAGATAGACAGTGGACAGTTGACGATTGACAGTGGACTGTGGACGTTTATTATACCAATGCAATAAAGTTTCATTTGCCAGTTTAGGCATGCTTCTGTTGGGATGAAATCCAACCATACTATGTGCCATCTTTCTGAAAAGATTAACACTATAAAACCAATTGAAAGCCCATGGAACCAAAGAGATCAATTTCATTTGTTTACTGAAATTGGCAATTAAATTAGCTCTGAAAGGAACACCATGTTTATCATAATATTGCTGTAAAAATTCTGCTTTCATTTTAGCAACATCAACACCGGATGGGCATTCTGTTTTACAACCTTTGCAACTCAAACAGAGATCCATGATCTCTTTGATCTCCTGATGATCGAAAGGATGCTCATCCAATTCATCACTTAAAAATTGTCGAAGCATATTGGCCCTGGCCCTAGTTGTATCTTTTTCCAGTCTTGTTGCCATATAACTAGGGCACATAACACCACCTGAAATATGTGTCTTTCTGCAATCACCCGAACCCGAACACTTTTCAGCCAATCTTAAAATACCATCATTCTCAGAAAAATTAAAGCTTGTTTTTATTTTTCTTTCATGTGGTTTTTGTTGCACACGCAAATGCGTATCCATGGCTGGTGTTGCAGTGATCTTTCCCGCATTAAAAATATTATTCGGGTCGAAAATATTTTTGACAGCTTTAAACAACTCATATGTTTCATTGCCCACAACACTTGAAATATATTCGCCTCGCAATCTGCCGTCACCATGTTCGCCTGATAAAGAGCCTTTATATTTTTTAACCAATTCAACTGTATCAGCTAAGATATTCCGGAATGTTTTTAAACCTTCTTCCGATTTGAGATCGATCATCGGTTCTACATGCAATTCGCCTGCAGCAGCATGAGCATAATAAGATGCATTTACATTATGTTTTACCAAAACCTGCTGCAAATCGGAAATATAATCCGGTAATTCATCAGTGCTCACTGCGCAATCTTCAATTAAATTAACTGGTTGTTTGTTACCCTTTAAATTGCGCAGTAAACCCAATCCTGCTTTACGAACTTCCCATGCAAATTTTGTTTGCTCATTATATAGAACCGGATATGCGTAGCCTAGACTATTTTCTTTCAGGGACATGATCAATGCTTCAGCTTTTTGTTTAACAATGGTTGCATCATCATCCATAAATTCAACCATTAAAATAGCAGCAGGATCGCCTTCAATAAAAAATCTATTCTTGCTGTATTCGGGATGGTGTATCGTAAAGTCCATGATATATTTATCAACCAACTCGCCAGCCATTGGCCGATGTTTCATTGCAATTACATTTGCTTTTAAAGATTCGATGATGCTGTTACAATGAATGCAAACAACTGCAATTTCTTTGGGTGGCAGATCGATCAACCCTATTTTTATTTCCGTAACAAAAGCTAATGTTCCCTCTGAGCCTGCTAATAGTTTGCAGAGATTGAATAACTCTCCAGTCATATTATATGGCTGCATCTTTATCAAACTATCCAAAGCATAACCGCTGTTTCTGCGGCTTACTGAAGCTTTCGGGAAATTTTGTTGAATGAGTGATTGATTTTTTTCATCACTCAATAAATCATTCAGTTCATTATAGATCTTTGCTTTGAATGAATTGGGTTGGTTATTGTTTCGAATATCTTCTGCTTTAAATACAACTTCCGATCCATCGCTCAATAATGCATTCACTTCCAGAATATGATCCCGAACAGAACCCCAGACAATGCTATGCAAGCCACAGGAATTATTTCCCAGCATACCAGCGATCATTGCCCTGTTTGCTGTTGATGTTTCCGGTCCAAACATTAATCCGAAAGGTTTTAAATAATTATTCAGATCATCTCTGATAACGCCCGGTTGCACACGAACCCATTTCTCCTTTGTGTTTACTTCCAATATTTGGGTGAAGAATTTAGAAATATCAACGATGATCCCATTGCCAACAACCTGTCCGGCTAAAGAAGTTCCGGCTGCTCTTGGGATCAATGTTAGCTTTTGTTCTAAAGCAAATGAGATCAGCCTTTTTATATCAGTAATATTTTTAGGTATTGCAACTGCCAATGGTTTTTCCTGATAGACTGAGGCATCTGTTGAATAAGCTCTTAATTGTGCCTGATGAATGGCTGAATCGTCGAAAAAAAATAGTCCTTCAAAGGTTTCGCTTAAATGCGCTAAGTAAGTTTTCATAAAATCAATCATTAACACCATACAAAATTACGTTGGTTTATGTAGAGATGAAAATAATAAGCAGATTATAAGTAAGAATACACTTTAAACTGTATTTTCAAAAAATGAAAAAGGTCATTTCAATCTGCTTATTCTTGTTTTTCTGGTATCAAATCAATGCTCAAGAAATCAGAGATTCTGCTTCAATCCCTTATATTGATACTCTTAATATCATTTCAAATCCACAAATTGAAGCCACTTTTCCGGGTGGGAATAGGGAATTGAAGAAATTTATACTTAAAAATATTGACTCGGTTTTTTATGAGGAATATTATAGTACAATTAAAAGGCCTAAAAAGGGTTTATGGGAAATTGTTTCAACAAGATTTGAAACTGCTATTGATTTGATAATTGACAAAGATGGAAAAATTTATAATATCAATTTTAAAAACCCATCTTGGGTCAAAATAGAACATGCATTTATAAATAAAGAGTTTGTGAGAGTACTATTATTATCTCAGCCATGGACTCCAGCTTTACAAAATAACGTCCCCATTAAATCAAAGAAAACAATTAATGTATCAGTTAATTTAACTTTTGATAGCAAGTTCAGAAGACAATACTTTGCACATCATCCCGAATATCATTAGTTTTACTTTCTCATTATATTGGTTCATGATTATACACATTATCACCGTTGTTCCCGAATTGTTAGAAGGGCCATTTTCTCACAGCATCATGAAACGTGCACAGGAGAAGGGTTTACTCTCTATTCATTTACATAACTTAAGAAAATGGGCGATCAATAAACATGGGCAGGTGGATGATTATCAATATGGCTCGGGTGCAGGTATGGTAATGATGTGCGAGCCTTTGTTCAATGCGATCGAGGAATTACAACAGGAAAAGAAATTCGATGAGATCATTTTCATGACACCTGATGGCGATCTCTTTAATCAACAAGCCGCCAATCAATTGTCCATGAAAGAAAACATCCTGATCATTTGCGGGCATTATAAAGGAATTGATCAACGCATCCGTGATGCATATATTACCAAAGAAATTTCTATTGGCGATTATGTTTTAAGTGGCGGCGAATTGGCAGCTGCGGTTGTTACGGATGCCATAGGAAGATTAATTCCCGGGGTATTGAATGATGAGACTTCCGCTTTGTTCGATTCTTTTCAGGATAATTTACTGGCACCTCCAGTGTACACAAGGCCTGCCGATTTTAAAGGAATGAAAGTGCCTGAAATATTATTACAGGGTGATCCCAAAAAAGTAGAAGAATGGCGCTACGAGCAAGCCCTACTGCATACCAAAGAAAGAAGGCCAGACCTTTTAAAAGGTGATGAATAACTTGGTTTTTCTGTGACTATAATTTTATCTGAACCAGGATCGGTGTTCCGGTATAAACAGTTTTGATCACCAGCAGATGATTCTCGCCTGTTAAATAAACATTGCCTTCCGGATTATCTTTATCAATATCAAATGCTTTTCCATTTAGTGTTACAGCAGTTGGTTTCTTATCAAAAGGGATCAACAGATCGAATTCCTTTTGTGCTGACTTATTTTTATAGTTACCGTTATTACTGTTAATGATGATAGAAATCTCATCATTAACTAACCCTGATGAGATAAAATTAGTTAATGCAAATTGTTTTTGTACGATCGCATTTTTTGATTCACCATCATCTTCATACAATTCGT
>CAIKTE010000383.1 GCA_903830285.1 uncultured Chitinophagaceae bacterium
AAATCCTACTCCATTGTATTTAGAAAAAGTATAGTCCGCGTAAAGTTTTAAGATCGAAAGATTGAGTCTTGCTCCCCAGGTATTCGATATCCCGCTACCTGTATAATTGAGTGAGATTGGATCCTTTAAGGGTACTGTAATTTGATTATTGTATTTAACACGGTAGGTGCCAAGGAAATCAACTGTTGATTTTCCTGATATATAACCAATAGAGGTATACAATTCTAAAAAAAGGAACTTAACAGAAGCAATGCCTTGTATAGTAAAGGACGATATATCAAATGTTGCAGTTGCATTTGAACTTTGAACGGAAGAATTCGCATCGAATTTAGGAGGATAACTAGCACTTATTGTACTATATCCGGCCAAGGCTGATAAATGTAAAAAGGGGACTTTTTTGAGTATTGCAAACTCATGCTGAATGGCAGCACCTGCAACACCAATTTCAACACCTCCATAATTACTTTTCGGAAAATATCTGATCTTAAGATCTGTATGTTTTAAGATCCCTACGCCTACCTGAAGAATTGGCATTGGATCAGAAATAGGTACGAAAGTCAGTATACCCTTTATTTCATCACCTATGCCGGAAGGCGCAGTAAAACTGTTTGTATACCCGGTACCAAGAAAAGTATTATTTACATTGATGACCTGTGTTGTATTGGTTCCCATAAAAGTGGGTAATACCGCTGAAGTGGCTGTTCCGGCCAATGAAAATGTTTTGTAATCGCTGTTATTAAAAACAAAACTCTGCTTTTCAACAGGTACATATGCAAATTGTCCATTGATAGAAATATCAAACCCGAATAATTTATGAGTCCTCCCTGTTGATACCCAACCGCGGGCAAGATTATATATTTCACCCTCACCAAAGGGTTGCATATAATTATGCCCGTATTTATTTGCATCATCTAATGAGCCTGCTAAAATTTGTCCAAAATCCTGTGCAGTAATTCTGTTAATTCCTAGGAAAAGGATTGACAAAAAAAGTAATTTTTTCATCGTTTATATTTTACAATTTACCGGATTAGATCTTTATCAAAATGGATCCGGAAAATCAATTTACTCTTTTGACTTAATCACGATCTTGGCAAAGATCCCTGCCAGTATCATCGAGCCTCCTGCCAATGCGATCACATTAATTGCGTTATCATTCAATACTCTTAATGCTATTCCTCCTAATAATCCTGCTGCAATTTGTGGTATAGTGATCGTTGCATTGAATATTCCCATATACACACCTGTTTGTCTTGCCGGCAAAGAAGAAGAAAGAATGGCATAAGGCAAAGCAAGAATAGCTGCCCATGCAATACCCACTCCTATCATCGGAATGAACAATAAATTTTTATCTGTAATAAACATCATCGACATTAATCCCAAACCACCAGCTATCAATGAAAGCATGTAGGTATTTTTTCTTCCAAACTTATCTGCCAATGGTGTTAATACCAATGAATATAAAGCAGCGAAAACACTGTATGCAGCAAATATTACCCCTGTCCAGTTTCCTGCTTCATTGAAATCTTTTGATTTAGGATCGATCGTATGCCAGATATTTTGTGCAATGCCCTGAGTTGTATACACCCACATCAAGAATAAAGAAAACCAGGAAAAGAATTGTGTGACTGATAACTGCCACATGGTGGTTGGAATATTTTTCAACAGATCCCAAAAAGACATTTTTACTTTCTCTTCTGTTGTATCGATATTATTATACTTCGCATATTCTGCAGGAGGATATTCTTTTGTTCTGAATGAGGTCCATAAAACACTTAACAATAATGCACCGCCTCCAAAATAAAATGCCCAAATAACTGTTGGTGCAACTTTTTGACCCGGACCCGGTTCATTAGCAACACCGATCCATGTTAAAAAAAATGGCAGGATCGAACCAACTACAGCACCTGTATTGATCAAAAAACTTTGAATTGCATAACCTTTATTACGCTGACTTTCAGGAACCATATCGCTCACCAATGCCCTGAAAGGTTGCATGGTTACATTAAATGAAGTATCCATCAATAACAACATCGTTGCTCCGAAGATCAGTGGTGGTAATAATTGTGCGAAATGTTCTGAGTTGGGCATAAAGAACATGGCAAAAGCTGATACGAAAGAACCACCCAGAATAAACGGGATTCTTCTTCCAATGCGTGTCCATGTTTTATCGCTTGATAAACCCACGATCGGCTGAACAAAAAATCCAGCTAAAGGTGCAGCTAACCAGAATAAACTTAAATGATGCGGATCTGCACCAATTGCAGATAAGATACGGCTCGTATTCGCATTCTGCAAAGAATAACCGATCTGTACTCCCAGAAATCCAAAACTGATATTCCAGATTTTCCAAAAGCTTAAAGCAGGTTTGCTGCTGTTTGAAGGTGTAGAGGAAGAATTGGTAAATGCCATAGCAATCGTTTAATCAATATGTAAAAAATACACGACGATAAAAATACAATAAAAAACATCCACTGGGGATGTTTTTATAAAAGTTTAGATAACAAATCCATCAGGTAAGATGGCCCCTTTTTTCACTACGATAATTCCGTCTTTCACAGTATATAAAGGATGATCTGTATTTTCCAAATGTTTACCACCATTGATCCTTACATCATTACCGATCCGGCAGTTTTTATCGATCAATGCATCTTTAATATAGCATCTTTCGCCGATCCCAATTTTAGGGATACCGTTTCTTACATTTTCTTCCATTACTTCCAGGGTTTCATAATAATCATTACCCATGATGTACGTGCTTACAACAGTTGTTCCATAGCCAATTCTTGCACGAATACCCACTACACAATTTTCCAATCGGCTTGCATTAATGATAGAGCCTTCGGCAATAATGGTCTTTTCTAAAGTTGTGCCGCTGATCTTTGCAGGCGGCAACATTCTTGCACGACTGAACACAGTTTTATTGTTATCGAATAAATTGAATGGAGGTATCTCCTGAGTTAAAGCAAGATTAGCTTCATAAAAAGAATAGATATTTCCGATATCAGTCCAGTAACCATCATATTGAAAACTGATCACTTTATACTTCCCGATAGAATTTGGCATGATCTCTTTTCCAAAATCTGTAGCATCTGGATATTCTTCTTTTAATAAATGATACAATACTTTCTTGCTGAAAATATAAATACCCATAGATGCGAGGTAATTCCTTCCCTGCTTTTGCATTTCATGCCCTGTATCGCTTACCCATTCTCCTAATATCTCGGCTTTTGGTTTTTCGATAAATGATGTGATAAGATTTTCATGGTCAGCTTTCAATATGCCAAATTCAGATGCTTCTCTTGCTTCCACAGGAATGGTAGCGATAGAAATATCCGCCCCTTTCTTTTTATGCTCTGCGATCATATCAGCAAAATCCATCTGATACAATTGATCGCCGCTTAAAATTAAAATGTATTCAAAATCGAGATTGCTGATATGTCGTAACGATTGGCGTACCGCATCGGCAGTTCCCTGAAACCATCCCGGGTTATCGGGTGTTTGTTCTGCTGCAATAATATCAACAAAGCCCGAACTGAATGCGCCGAAATGATAGGTATTTTTTATGTGTTTATTGAGTGATGCCGAATTAAACTGTGTTAATACAAACATTCGGTCAACACCTGAATTGATACAATTACTGATCGGTATATCTACCAAACGATATTTACCTGCGATCGGCACAGCAGGTTTACTGCGACTTGCTGTTAAAGGATATAATCTTGTTCCTGCGCCACCTCCAAGAATAATAGAAACAACTGAACTGGTAATAGTAGTCATACAATTTGTGTTTTACAGTTTATAAATTTACTAACTATACTGTAATAAAAAATATTTTTATTACCTAAAAGAACGATATATATCCATGTATTGTTCTACTGTACTTTCCCAACTGTGATCGATCTGCATCATATGTTTGCGCATCCAGTTAACATGTGTTTTATCCTGATATACACTTACTGCTCTGCTAATAGAATAATGAACATCGCTTACACTTGCATGATTAAACCTGATTCCGAAACCTTCCCATTCGCCCATATCAACAACCGTATCCTGCAATCCTCCCGTGCTCCTTACCACCGGCACAGTTCCGTAACGCATGGCATACATTTGATTCAAGCCGCATGGTTCCACCCTGCTTGGCATCAATAAAAAATCTGCACCCGCATACATATTATGCGATAACGTTTCATCATAACCGATCACGGCATGATAAAAGCCGGGATAATTCCCATTCATGCTGCTGAGTTGCCATTCTACATGCGGATCGCCACTTCCCAGAATTAAAAAACTAACCTGTCCGTTCATGCTGAATAAGGAAGAAGCTATTGCATCGGGTAAAATATCTGCAGCTTTCTCTCCTACCAATCTTCCAATAAATACGATCAGCGGAACATCTTCATTCAATCCGAAACGTTTGCATAATTCCTGTTTATTTTTTTTCTTTCCGCTAACAACAGTTGATGCCTTAAAGTTGTGATGCAGATAACTGTCTGTCGCCGGGTCCCAAACCTCATTATCAATCCCATTCAAAATACCCACACATTTTCCTCTTTCATATTCAAACAGATCCTCTAGGCCATTACTGTTGAATCGTAATTCATTCATATAACTCTGGCTTACGGTTGTGACTTTCCATGCACACTTCACTGCACTTGCCAAAGGGTTGATATTATTATTCCAATCCAGATCACCCCATTTCCAGCTATCATATTCAGGAATATTGATGCTTTTATTCCAGCCCATTGCCCCCTGATATTGTCCGTTATGAATAGTAAAAACAGAAGGCACGAAACTCAGGCTCCTGTAAGCAAAACAATTCTTCATCATAAAAGGAATAAGGCCTGCATGATGATCGTGACAATGCACTACATCCGGTTTGTGTTCCCACCTGCTCATCCAGTCAACTACTGCGATCTGAAATGCCGTAAAGCGTTCGGTGTCATCATCATAACCATAAACTTTTTCTCTGTCGAGTAACCCATAAATGTCTACAAGGAATAAGTCAAATCCCAGTTTATTATGCCGTTCTTTAATAATGGTATAATTAAAATAATAATCGCCCATATTCGTAGCTCCTTTATAATCCACATCCCAATCATTATTTACTAAAAATTTTGTGCGATACATAGGCATCACAACTTTTGCGAAATGACCGGCCTTGCATTGATATTTGGGAAGGGCACCAACCACATCTCCCAATCCGCCGGCTTTGGCTACCGGATAACATTCAGCGCTTACATGAATAATTTCCATTATTTTTTATTTAAAACTGTTTTGAAGATAAATAAACAAGCCAATAAAGGTTAGATTATTTTTAGTTTTCGGGAATTATTGTTGCTTTTTTACGAAATTACAGGTCAAGGATCGAGGCAAGAAATTACATGTATAAACTTTAATAAAATCACCGATACACAGGTTTTAAAAATTTATTTTATACTGTAAATAACTCTTACATTTGTTTTGATTGCCAGCAATCAATGTATTGATCAGTCAAATACATTTAATTATCCACCAAAACCTGAACGATGTATTGAACCCAATGAATCCCCGCCACATTCAACTTTATTTTTTAAGCAACCTTTTTTAACAAAATCACAATTAATACATACTAATTATGGAATCGAATCAGAAAAATTATTCTTTGCCGATCGCAATGATGTTTGCATTGTTTTTTATGATCGCCTTCGTAACTGGCTTACCCAGTCCGATGGGAGTTATTGTTGCAAAACAATTTGGCGCATCCAACTTCGAATCACAGTTAGGGTTCTTAGGTAATTTTTTAGCTTATGCATTTATGGGTATCCCTGCAGGTATCATGCTTAAGAAATATGGTTATAAAAAAACTGCTTTAGCTGCCATTGCAGTTGGTTTTGTGGGTGTATCCGTTCAGTTCCTTTCTGGTCAGGTTGGTAGCTTTACAGTTTATTTAGCAGGAGCTTTTATTTCAGGATTCAGTATGTGTATGCTGAATACTGTGGTAAATCCGATGTTGAATACATTGGGTGGTGGTGGAAATAAAGGAAACCAATTGATACAATTTGGAGGATCCATCAATTCGATCGGTGCAACCATTACACCTATGCTGGTAGGATGGTTAATGGGTGCAGAAGCCGGACGTACAATTGGAAAAGCAAACCCTGCTTTGTTCCTTGCCTTAGGTATTTTCGCTTTGGCATTTATTGTTTTAAGATTCGTTACGATTCCGGAACCACATTTGGAAACTGCAACTGAAAGACAAATAAAACATGCTCATAGTCCTCTTTCTTTCCGCCATTTTATCTTAGGTGCAATTGCCATCTTTATTTATGTGGGAACTGAAATTGGCATTCCAAGTACAGCTAATTTATTTATGACTGCTTCTAAAAATGCAGCAAATGCAGGTTTGGGAATTGATGCAACAACTGCCGGAAGTATTGTAGGTATTTATTGGTTATTGATGCTGGTAGGACGTTTAACCGGAGGAGCTATTGGTTCAAAGGTATCCAGCAAAACAATGCTTATTACAGTATCACTTTTAGGCTTGGTATTTATATTAGCTGCTATTTTCAGTCCTATTACTTCTACCATTACATTACCGGTTTTAGGAACAGAAGTGCCTATCAGTATCGTATTTCTTGTTTTATGCGGATTATGTACTTCGATCATGTGGGGAGGCATATTTAATCTTGCAGTGGAAGGCCTTGGAAAATACACAGCTGCGGCTTCAGGTATCTTTATGGTGATGGTCTGTGGTGGTGGCATCGTTCCGCTTTTCCAGGGATATGTTTCAGATCATTTTGGATATCTGAGTAGTTACTGGGTAATGTTTGCATGTTTAGGCTATATGCTTTTCTATGGTTTGATCGGATCAAAGAATGTAAATAAGGACATTCCTGTTGAATAAATTAATTTTCTAATTCTTAAATATTTTTATGGCTACAGCAATTTCAAATTCAAATTCCTATGCAATAGGCATTGATATCGGAGGGACCAATACAGTTTTCGGTATTGTGGATTCACGCGGAAATATCAGTTATCGTGGTGCTATCTCTACAAAAAAATCCGAAACAATTGAAAAGTATATTGACGACTTGTATAATGCAATTCAACCACTCATTGAAGACGCAGGCGGAAAAGAATATATAAAAGGTATCGGTATCGGTGCTCCCAATGGAAACTATTACACAGGGTCAATTGAATATGCGCCAAATCTTACCTGGAAAGGGATCATTCCTTTAAGCAAAATGATCACAAGCAAATTCGGTTTACCATCTGCACTTACCAACGATGCAAATGCTGCCGCTGTTGGTGAAATGATGTATGGAGCTGCAAAAGGAATGAAAGATTTTATCATGATCACTTTAGGTACAGGAGTAGGCAGCGGTATTGTTGCCAACGGTCAATTGATCTTAGGTCATGATGGTTTTGCGGGTGAATTAGGACATACCATCATTGTACCCAATGGAAGATTACATCCCGGAACCGGTGCTCACGGAAGTTTAGAGATCTATTGTTCTGCTACCGGTGTTCATTTATCGGCATTGGAAATATTGGAAAAAAATCCAAAAGAGAAATCCTTGATGCGCGATTACACAGCAGAAAATTTAGATAGCAAAGCAGTGTATGATTGTGCCATGAAAGGTGATAAATTGGCAAAGGAAGTATATCAGTTTACAGGAGAGATTTTGGGTAAGGCTTTAGCCAACTTTGTAATGTTCTCCTCCCCTGCAGCAATCATATTATTTGGAGGATTATGTAAAGCAGGAGATCTGATTCTTAAACCTACAAAAGAAGCTATGGAGGCAAATGTGTTGCCGATATTCAGGAATAAGGTGAAACTTATTTTCAGTGAGCTAAAAGAATCAGATGCTGCCATTTTAGGTGCATCTGCTCTGGTTTGGGACCTTTAATAAATTAAAAAGCAATAATAAAAAAGCCAATCTTAATGATTGGCTTTTTTGTTATTGCTCATCTGTAATGATACTGAAACAACCATAAAATAAACTATTTCAAAGTTCCGAAAAACAGGTGTAGTATGTCATTTATAAAAAAAAACCTATTTTTATTGCTCGTGAAATAAAAAAACTGTAAAAAAAACAGTAATTTACATGTCACTTCAATGACTACAGAATTACTGATCCCTTGATTTAAGTACACGAAAAACATGAGCCTTTTTGACCTTTTTTCAGATGATTTCAACTCAAAGTCTTCCTTATACGAAGACAGGGAAAGCTATTATATACAGTTCATCGAATCAACAGATTTTGACTACTATCTAAGCTTTTTTAAACCCAATGAAAAGGATCGTAATATCATCACTGATCAACGAGTAAAACTCTTCGATATTGAATTCAATTCAGGAATTGAAATTATCACACAGAATTTAGGGACTCCCCGTTTAAAAGTCAGTTATAAGAAAAACGGTTTCAATACAACTGTACTTTTTTATAAAAAACAATTTTACAGTCATAAAGCTATTCTGCAATTTCATTTGTTGAACAATAGTTTGATCTATGGCTGCCTTACTATTCCGCATCATGACAAAAAAATAACCGCGACCTTCAATAAACTTCTGGCCGTAAAATACAGTGATGCTATCAGTACAGATTTTGAGAACAGTGTGATTACAGATACTGACAACAATAAGATCTTTTACAGAAATTATTTTTATCCTTCTCTCCTATATATTGGCAGCAATGTATCCTTAATTGCACCTGTACAAAGAAATTTGGACGAGAAAGAAAGTTTCCGGATCCAGAAACACAGCAGTGAGTGGTACGAAAGATTATAAGTTTACTGCTGATCATTTTTTTGATCAACCCACATTTTTCTTCCATATCCTTTTAATACATGCTTTTCGCTGTGGTATGATGAGCGAACCAAAGGCCCGCTTTCAACATAATCAAATCCCAATAAATAACCGATCTCTTTTAGTTCTGCAAACTCATCAGGATGCGCGAAACGCTGAACAGGCAAGTGTTTTACGGTTGGTTGCAGGTATTGTCCCAATGTAAGCACATCACAACCTACAGCCACCAGATCTTCCATACTTTTTATTACTTCTTCTTTTGTTTCACCCAAACCCAGCATGATCCCGGTTTTGGTTCTCATACCTCCCTCTTTCAATGATTTAAGCACATCCAAACTTCTTCTGTACTTAGCCTGAATACGAACTTGTTTAGATAATCTTTCAACAGTTTCCATATTATGACTAACAACATTCGGGGCTGCATCAATAATTCTTTCGACTTGTTCCTGTATCCCTCTGAAATCAGGGATCAATGTTTCTAAGGTTGTTTCTGGATTTAATGCTTTTACAGCTTTAATGGTATTTTGCCAGATAATCGACCCACCGTCTTTCAGTTCATCCCGATCTACACTGGTGATAACTGCATGTTTCACTTTCATTAAATGAATGGCTTCTGCAACACGCTGAGGTTCATCCCAATCAACTGCTTCAGGCCTTCCGGTTGCAACTGCACAAAAACCGCAACTACGAGTACACACATTGCCCAATATCATAAAAGTGGCAGTTCCTTCTCCCCAACATTCTCCCATATTCGGGCAATTACCACTTTCGCAGATAGTGTGCAATTTATGATTATCAACCAACCCTCTAACATGTTTGTAACTTTCGCCAAGGGGCAATTTAACACGAAGCCAATCAGGCTTTTTAATTTTGGTCCTTACTGTATCGATAGATGAAATAACCGGTAATTCCTGCACGCTTTGATCAATTTGAATTTTTAATAAAGTTCAGTTGTTCACTAAAATCTGCTTTGCGCAATTCTTCTACTGGAAAAATGCGGCAACGAAGATGAGTAAAGATCCTTAGTTTTTCAATCAGTTTTATTCACAAAAAATAAATCACTTACGCTTACCAAACTGTATAGAAATA
Source organism: uncultured Chitinophagaceae bacterium (assembly GCA_903830285.1). Taxonomy (GTDB): domain Bacteria; phylum Bacteroidota; class Bacteroidia; order Chitinophagales; family Chitinophagaceae; genus CAIQDX01. The sequence goes on from CAIKTE010000383.1 coordinate 9,878, forward strand.
TAGGCATTCAAAAATGCATGATGAGGGTCGTTCAATACCATGATAGGCATTTTCTCGGTGTAATATTCCAGATTAAGTCCTACTTCTATGGCCGACAAAACTTCGTTGTATCGACCATAATCAAATCGCAATCCGGTACGGATATGTATACCCGGAACATATTTTATTTCACCGAAACCCTTGCCAAATGATGATGCACCTATTATAGCATTAGGATCTAAAAATATACTGTCGTTATTGTTGTATTTTATATCACTGATATTTCCTGAATTAAGATCCTCCACCTGAATATAATAAGGTTTAAGCAATCCCAAACTCAGACCCCCACCATATACAGCAGACAATGCTACACCATTTTTATTCCCCTTTCCTCCTATTAAGGTTTGTCTGCCGAATCCCAATTTGAAATAATAAAAATTATTCTCTTTGCCATAAACAAAAGGGTTACCAATGGCTAATCCCGGTATGGCTAAAGAACCTTTTGTAAGTTTTTCCTGTTTAGGGTCTTTTCTTTCTCCTAATTCCATCCACCACAAATTCGTATTAACGATGGTCTTATATTTTCCATGTTCATAAATAACATT
>CAIKTE010000384.1 GCA_903830285.1 uncultured Chitinophagaceae bacterium
CATCGAATTTCAGAAATGCCGACAGCACTATTTCCTTGCACAGTAATAAAATATTACAGGTAGTCTCTAGAAACTATTTTGAGATTGATGGATATGATCAAAGTAATTCATTGGTAAATGCGGCATCATATCTGGTCTTTAAGGAAAACAGAAAAATAAGGATCGAACCCAGCGGAGCTTTTTATAATGAAGGCGATTTTAATGTGGGAGGTTATTGGTATTCACTAAGATTAGCGGATACGCTTCCTTATGATTATTAGAAACGACAGGTTTATTATTTATAGCCTTCAATATCTTTTTACCCCTTGCTCTGAATGCTGCAGTTTCTGTATCCCATCTTTCTTCAATGATCAATCTCAGTTCATGTTTTATTTCAGGATATTGTTTGGAGAGATTGAATAAAACGGTCAGTGAAAATGCTTTGATGGCAATAGCTGTAGTGGGGTTTTCAATAAAATTGAAACAGGTATTCATTAAAGCACCACGAAACTCTTCAGGTATCTCAAGATCTTCTAATATTCTGATCGAATTCCTGATCACGGCATTGTGCACATCTTTTCTCTGTAACTGTTCAATCAATTCTTTAATGTAAGGTTGTATCATTTTCGGTTGCTTTCTGGCTGCCCAGCTTACGCTCCATGCGGCTCTCTGTGCAACACGGTATTCTTTGTCGAGAAAGCATTTCATGAGTTCTTTGAAATTCTTTTTCGATTCACATGCATAGGAAGCGATCTTCAATGCATTCTCACAAGAATGTTCTTTTAATATTTCATCGCGGATAATCAAGTAGGAAATGTTTGCTGCACAAAGTTATGCAGTATAGGGGAGAGTTCACAGAGGCAATGTATTTAGTTAAGGATTATCATAGGCATGACAACGAATTCTAAATAGTAAAGGGTCACTCTATTTTCCCAATGTCGCCCTGAGGCACTCGAAGGGTGAATTCAAAAATGAATTTTCATGAATCATGGTTCGAGTGCCTCACCATGACATCATATTCCTTAACTTGATTACGAATTATAGTTGAAAAACAAAAGTGAGGGCTGCAATTAATCCGCTCCGATCAATGATTTTATTCTCCGTATTTCTTCCACATCAACACTGATCTGATCTGTATCATCATTCATGGCTGAATTAATGAAACGCATTTTAGTATGCATCACTTTCTTAGCAGATGTATGAAATTCAACGGCACCCGTAAAGGCTTTTAATTCGGCAACATTACTGCTGCGTAAACCTCCGCCGGGTAGAATAGTAATTCGGTCATCTGCTTTCTCAATTAATTGTTTGATCAGTTCTTTGCCATCTAAAACATTGGCTTTTTGTCCGCTGGTTAAGATTCGGTCACAGCCCTGCTCGATCAAATATTCGAGCGCTTGGAAAGGATCTTTGCATCGGTCGAAAGCCCTGTGGAACGTGAATTCCAGCGGATAAGCCAATTCGATCAATTGAGCAGTTCTATCCTGATCGATCGTTCCATCTATATTTAAAATGCCGCAAACAATGCCATCAAACCCGAGCTTTTTGCAGATCGCAATATCTTTCTTAATGACTTCAAACTCTTCATCAGTATATAGAAAATCACCTGCACGCGGACAGATCATCACAAATGCAGGGATAGCAACTTTTTCTCTTAATGTTTTTAAAATACCGTAGGATGGGGTAGTGCCGCCATTTGCATAATTCTCGCAAACTTCAATTCTGTCCGCACCGCCAGCAGCAGCGATTAATGCAGACTGCATATTAAAAACAGCAAGCTCTAAAATATTATTCATTTGATAGAAGGTTTTATAAAATATACTTTCCGTCCACTAAAAAGTTTTGATCATCGGCATAACAAACAGCAAAGTTGAATCCTTTCTGTATGCAGTAGCCACCATATTCTCCCTGTTTATTGATGGCAATGAATCCAACCTGGATCAGTTTGCTTTTTTCAATTCCCTTTGCTTTGATGATCCTTTCTACTGCTTTTTTACAAGCAGCTTCCGGATGCAAACCCTGGCGCATGAATTCAACCACCAGATGAGACCCGCAGATACGGATCACGTCTTCACCTTGTCCGGTTGCAGTAGCTGCCCCCACTTCATTGTCCACGAATAATCCGGCACCTATGATGGGAGAATCACCAACGCGTCCGCGCATTTTAAAACCTTGTCCGCTGGTGGTACAACTGCCGCTTAGATTACCATTTGCATCCATGGCCACCATGCCAATAGTATCATGATTCCATTCACCATTCTCTAATTTAGAAGGGGCAAATGCAGTACTCTTTTGTGATCTTTCAATATTAATAACGGGTTTGTATTCGCTTTTTTTCAACCAATTTTCATAAGCCTTTTTGGCATCATTACTTAATTTATCAGACTCTAAAGGAAAGCCTTCAGCTACTGCAAATTGTTGTGCACCTTCTCCAACAAGCATCACATGCGGCGTTTTTTCCATCACTCTTCTGGCAACAGAAATAGGATGTTTGATCCTTTCCAAAAAAGCAACAGAGCCGCAATTGAATTGATGGTCCATGATACTGGCATCGAGTGTTACAAATCCATCCCTGTCGGGGTTTGCACCTAATCCCACACAGCAATTTTGGGAGGATTCCGTCACCATTACACCTTGTTCTACTGCATCCAATGCATGACCACCATTACTTAAAACCTTCCATGCAGCTTTATTGGCTTCAATGCCGGCATCCCATGTAGAAATGACGATGGGTTTGCGAATGGCTGAAGATGATTTGAACGATGAAAAAGTAAATGCAGATAAACCAAGAGAACTTAGATTGATGAATTGTCGTCTTTGCATGCTTTAATATTTATTCATGTACGTTTAGCTTTTTGATCATGTCTTCACTCACTGACTCGCTGTACATTCCGTAAGCACTTACCAGTGTCCCTTTTATGCTCCCATCTATTGAATGGATTGCATAGACCACGCTTTCATCGCCCGGATCAGAGTTGCCTTCAAAGCGATAATGTTCAACTATCTCAAAGTCTTGGGGATAGAGTTCTTTGCCTGTATCGCTGCATTGGATATGTTTAAAAGAGACATTAAAATCTGTGTTGAAGCCGCGTTTTTTCAGATCAATTAAGGCTTCCGTTAAAGTATCATAAGATGGCATGATTTATTTTTTTTGAAAGATACGGAGAAGATATTGTTTGTATTTTGTGTTATGAATGAAAATATTTTAAAAGCAGTATCTGAATTTTATGGATGGGAGCATCCTGTTGTTTCAAACATTCATTCCGGCTTGATCAATAATACCTGGAAAGTCGTGAATGATCAACAGGAATTCATTCTGCAAAAAATAAATACCAATATCTTCAAACGACCTGATCTTATTGATGCTAATATCAGGTTGCTTGCTGCTTATTTTAAAGAACTGCATCCGGATTATTTATTTACGGAAGCTCTTTCCAATAAGAATGGCGAAACGCTTTGTGAGATTGAAGGAGGATATTACCGAAGTTTCAAATACATACCTAATTCCTATACAG